>JAJYGB010000060.1 GCA_021785235.1 Bacteroidota bacterium | reverse complement strand
ATGCGCCAGGCGGGACGTTATCTCCCCGAGTATATGGCTGTCAGAGCCCAGCATGATTTTCTCACCATGTGCAGGGTGCCGGAACTTTCATCTGAAGTGACTATACAACCCGTCGACATAATAGGCGTCGACGCAGCAATCATTTTTTCAGATATACTCGTGCTCCCAGAGGCGATGGGACTTAATCTCGTCGTCGAAGAAGGGAAAGGTGGACCGCGTTTCACCAACACGATAAGGAGGAAATCCGATCTTTCTTCGATTCATGCGGCTGACTGCGAAAATGATTTGAAGTATGTCGCAGACGCGATCCGGCTCGCCGTGGAAAGGCTGAACGGGCGCGTGCCCCTCATAGGATTCTGTGGCTCGCCATGGACACTTTTCGCGTATATGGTGGAAGGAAAAGGAGGAGAATTCGTCCACGCGAGAGCCATGCTGTATGAAGATCCAGCTACGGCTCACGAAGTTTTGCAGCTGCTGACTTCCAGCGCGATATCCTATTTGAAAATGCAGCGCGCGGCTGGGGCGGATGTCATCCAGCTTTTTGACTCGTGGGCGGGTGTCCTTTCGCCCCGCCTTTACGAGGAGTTCTCGCTCAGATACATAAAACAAATTGTTGACTCGCTTCGGAATGAAGTCCCCGTGATCGTCTTCGCGAAAGCGGCGAACCACTCTTTGAGGAAGATGGGCGATGTAGGCGCCTCGGCTGTCAGCGTCGACTGGACGATAAGCATCGACGAAGCGGCCAAAACCGTAGGCGGTGTCGTTCAAGGCAATCTTGATCCTTCCGTGCTGTTTGCCGGCAAGGGGACGATTCGGTCGGAAGCGGAAAAGGTTCTTGCGCAGGCGCCAAAGGGAAGACACATCTTCAATCTCGGCCACGGCATACTGCCCGGTACGCCAGTAGAAGGAGTGAAGACTCTCGTCGATTTCGTGAAGGGCTGGAAAGCGTTTGAGCGGAATTAATGGAGAAGGCCGCAACTGATTCGCTGTCTACTAACAGTAGGAGATCGTAATGGGTAAGATCGGTGTCGTGCTTCTGAACCTTGGCGGTCCCTTGTCGGCTGCGGATATCGAGGAATTTCTTTTTAATCTTTTTATGGACCCGTACATCATCGAGATTCCTTTACGCGGATTGCCCAGGAGGGCATTAGCCAGGTTCATAGCCAGGCGGCGCGCGAAGAAGACGGCTCATTACTACGACGTGATGGGGGGGAAGTCGCCTCAGTACGAACTCACCGTCACGCAGGCCGAAGCTCTGGAGAGCAGGCTTCGTCAGACGATCGACGCGAAAGTCTACGTCGGGATGAGATATTTTAAACCATATATCGAAGAAGCACACAACGCGATTCTGAATGATAACGTCGAGAATGTCGTGCTGCTTCCGCTATATCCTCATTATTCCAGGACGACGACGCTTTCTAGCTTTGAGGAGTGGAACCGTGTCACGCATAACCTCACGAGAAGGATGAAGGTGCTTCAGATTGAGAGTTACCACAACGACGCTCTTTACATCGAGGCGCTCACGGACAGAATCAACGAAGCTTTGACGAAATTTTCCGGGGCGATAAGAGAGGAAGTCTATCTCCTTTTCAGCGCTCATGGTGTTCCCGTCAGAGTGATAAAGCGGGGAGATCCGTATCAGAAACAGATCATCGAGACTGTCGATCTCGTGTCGGGGAAATTTTCAAATCCGTACTCGCTGGCATATCAGAGCAGGGTGGGTCCGGTAAAGTGGCTTGGCCCGCCGACGCTGGTCGAAATAAAACGACTCGCGGCGGAAGGAAAGAAGAATCTGCTCGTGATCCCGATAAGCTTCGTGAGCGAACACTCCGAGACCCTGTATGAAGTTAATTATCTCTTCAGGAACGAGGCGAAGGCCGCGGGCATAGAGCGTTTCGAGATGATGCCAGCTCTGAACGATTCGCCGAAGTTTATCGAGGCGCTCGCTTCTTTGGTTTTGGAAAAGACAAAGGATTTTTAGAAAGTCATGAAAATAGCGGTAATAGGCGCGGGAATCTCGGGCCTCGCCACGGCGCACTTCCTAAAGAAAGGGGGCGCGGAAATTACTGTGCTCGAGAAGAATGCTGTGCCGGGCGGGACGATCGGTTCGAAGGTTGTCGGCGGCTATCTCGTAGAAAACGGACCTAACAGCACTTCGGAAACCAATTTCGTTATTGACGAGCTCCTCTCCGATCTGTCGATGAAAGAGGAAAAGGTCTACGCCGACGAAAGTTCCAAGTACCGCTTCATACTTCGTGAAGGGAAACTGCACTCGTTGCCTTCCGGACCCGGCTCTTTCATTTCGACGAAGCTCTGGACCGGAGGGGCGAAGCTCAGGTTGTTCGCGGAACCGTTTGTAGGCCGCGCGGAGCACGAGGAATCGATTGCCGATTTCGTGGCGCGCAGACTCGGGAGGGAATTCCTCGATTACGCGATCAACCCTTTCGTCGCCGGGGTCTATGCCGGGAACCCATCGGATCTTAGCGTCAGAGCCGCCTTCCCCAAACTATACGCCCTCGAAGAAAAGTACGGCGGGCTGCTGAAAGGAACGATCAAAGGAGCGCGCGAAAGAAAGAAGCGTGGGACGAAGGCGAAGGCATCCGCTAAGTTGTTTGCATTCAGGAGCGGTATGGGAATTTTGCCCGACACCATCACGCGCGAGCTTGGGGCCTCTGTCAGATTCGGAGCAGCCGTGGAGAGCGTGAATAAGGAGCGGGCAGGATTTGTCGTGAACTTCTCCGCAGATGGAAAGCATGAGAGCGAGAATTATGACGGCATTGTGCTGTCTACGCCCGCCTACGCCGCGGCCGCGATAATCAAGTCATGGCTTCCAGAACTTTCAAGCGAACTTCTAAAGATTAAATATCCCCCCGTCGCAGTCGCGGTGCTCGGTTACAAACGTGAACAGGTTAAGATTGACCTGAAAGGGTTCGGGTTCCTCGTGCCGGAGGTCGAAAAGCGCAACATACTCGGTACGATTTGGAGCTCCAGCATTTTTCCGAATCGCGCTCCGGAAGGTTATGTGGAGCTTACTACATTTATCGGCGGGTCGCGACAGCCGAAGCTCGCGGCGCTCTCGACCGATGAAATAGCGGGGATCGCCCATGAGGAGAACGCGAATCTCATGAAGATAGAGGGTCGACCTGCTTTCCAGGCGGTCAGCAAATGGGAACGAGCAATCCCTCAGTACAACATCGGCCATCTCTCTATACTCGACGCCGTACGTCACGTTGAAAGCCTTAATGCTGGATTTTATATTTGCTGTAATTACAAGGACGGCATTTCCGTTGCCGATTGCATAGCAAACGGAAAGAAGACCGCCAAATCGATATTGCAAGGAGTCATGTGAAATGATTACGATGACAGAATATCAAAAGAAAACCGGATTCCCGACGGTGAGGATGAGAAGGTTAAGGATGACCGAGACAATTCGTGAAATGGTCAGGGAAACAGTTCTTCAACCTTCGGATTT
>JAJYGB010000489.1 GCA_021785235.1 Bacteroidota bacterium | reverse complement strand
AATCTTTGAGTTACTTCGGCGTCGACCAGGTTGGCATGAGCGATGAATTTGGGAGTGGGTTGATAATACTCCTCCTCTTTCCAGTGAGCGGCGATCTGGGCTTCGTTGACCTCAAGTGAATTACTTTTGGCGTCCGCCATGGTTCTTACCTCCTTATAAATTTGCCGTTAGGCGATAGAAGACTCCTGTCCGGATTGACATAAACCCTGCGTGCATCACCCGGACGCCTTACATACAATTAAACCTATTTATTCCGGATAAAGTTTTCAAGTGTCAGAGAACAAATACCCCGGCGGAGCCTCAATTCAGGCTAAATAGACCTCTGTTTTCCATCGAGCCTCGAAATAAGAAACATTTAGAAGGATTAGCCTACGAGAGTCCTCTCAGCTTCGAACGGCAGCGCTCCCGGACACCATGAACGCGCTGGGCTGGCAGGACTTTCATAGTGGATCATTCAGAACTAAATTGCAGTTAGAAAGGGCAGTATTATGTTCAGAATCATCAGAGAATGGCACGAGTATCACGAGCATGTACTGTTGCGTGACGGATCGGGCATAACGCTTCGGCTCGCGACACCGGAGGACGCCGGTTCCGTCGAGGGCCTTATAACCAGCGTCTCCGAAGAAAGCCGGTACTTCCGCTTCATGGCAGGAGTCAATTACGTATCCAGATCGGTCATCGACTCTATGTGTGTGAACAACCCGGCTGACAGCGCAAGCCTTCTTGCTGTTCTCGGTGGAGACTCGAACGGCAAAATAATAGGCATCGGTAATTACGTAAGCCTGGCCGTGAGAAACGCCGCGGAAGTGTCTTTCCTCGTCGGTGACGCGTACCATGGCAAAGGCGTCGGGACCCTCCTCCTTGAAAGACTGGCGGGGATCGCCGCCGCGAACGGGTTCGTGGAATTCGAGGCGGAGATGCTTTCCGCTAACGACAAGATGATGACCGTCTTCAGCGATGCGGGTTTCGGAGTCGTTAAGGCCATCGGAGGAAGCACTGTTCATATCGAGTTCCCCGTGACAGGCAACGCTGCCGTCCGCGAACGCGCGGAATTGAGAGACCGTATTGCATCGGCCAATTCTCTGAACCCCGTACTGAAGCCGACCTCGATCGCCGTAGTGGGCGCTTCGAGAGACAAAACCGCGGCTGGGAGTCTGGTCTTCAGGCACATACTTGAATCGAATTACACTGGCACAGTCTTCCCGGTGAACAACCAGGCGACATCAATCATGGGTGTGAAGGCATACTCATCGATCACGGATCTCCCGGAGCATCCCGAGCTTGTCATCGTCGCCGTTCCGGCCCCGAACGTTCTTGATATCGTCAGGGAGGCGGCGAATGTCGGCGCGAAAGGTATCATCGTCCTGAGCGCCGGGTTTGCGGATGATGGAGATGAAGGAGCTCGCCTTCAGAAGGAACTGGTGGAAACGGTAAGATCCAACAGCATGCGGCTCATCGGGCCGAACTGTCTCGGAATAATAAATACCGGAAACGAGACCGGATTGAACGCGAGCCTTGCCGATATTATGCCCCCTTCGGGCAACGTCGGTTTCTTTTCCCACACCGGCGCGCTCGGCGTTGTCATTCTCGACTACGCCGCGGAAAGAGGGATAGGATTTTCCACTTTCGTCTCCGGTGGAAATCGCGGCGATGTGTCGGGGAACGACCTTCTGGAGTACTGGGAGGAGGATCCGGCTACTGACATAGCCCTGCTGTATCTCGAGAGTTTTGGAAACCCGCGTCGCTTCGCCAGGGTTGCGAGGAGAATATCATCGAAGAAACCCGTTCTCTGCGTGAAGAGCGCGCGGAGCAAAGCGGGGCGCGAGACCGCTCAGGTGAGAAGCAACCGCAACGAGAGCGACGTCGAAGTGGACGCTCTTTTTCAGCAGGCCGGCGTAATCAGGGCGGAGACTCTCGAAGAGATGTTCGACGCCGCCATGCTCCTAGCCAACCAGCCGCTGCCCGGCGGCAAGAGGGTCGCCATACTGAGCAACGCGGGCGGCGCTCTCACTATCTGCGCCGACGCGTGTGAGTCGAACGGCCTCTCCGTTGCCAGGGAAAACGCCATGAACATTGGGCCCCTCGCTACAGCCCAAGACTACGAACGCTCCGTGAACGCGCTCCTGGAGAAGGAGGAAGTCGACTCGCTTATTGCGATCTTCGCCTGCATCGGCGGATGCGATCCCGACCCGGTGGGCAGGGCTATCCGAAGAGGCGTTGTCTTCGCTGAACGCGCCGGCCGCGCAAAGAAGCCGGTGGTGCTCTGCCTTATGGGAACGACGAAGGCGGTCCAGACAGCCACATCGGCCACGTTTCAGTCAGGGGATAAGAATTCCGCGCGGTCAGTATTCCCTTCGTACCGCTTTCCCGAATCGGCCGCTCTCGCACTTGCAAGAGTAACTGAGTACGCCCAGAACAGACGGCAACCACAGGGACGGCTTCTATGGTTCGAGGACGTGGATCTCGGCGCGGCGCGTGAAAAGCTGGCGACCCTCATGAAAGAACAACGTGGAGAAATAGAAACGTCTGCCGCCGGTCAGGAACCGCTGACAATTTCCGGCAAGGACGCCGCCGGGATATTGCAGCCTTTCGGTGTCAAGGTCGCTTTGTCGGGCGCCGGCTCACAGAAGGCAGAAGCGAACGAAGCAAGGGCGACGGGTGAAATAGCCCGGCTAAGAATAAAGTCCGATCCTCATTTCGGCCCGCTGATCTTCCTCAGTGCCCCCGGAAGGCAGCTCTCCCAGAGGATTACCCCTCTCACGGATAGGGACGCAAGAACGATGATCAGCAACGCCGGTATAGCTGAGTCCAGCGGTTTGGTCGAACTTCTCGGGAGGATCTCTCAGCTGGTTGAAGAACTTCCGTGGCTGTGGGGAATGGATTCCGGAGTGAAGCTCGAGCCTGGTGGACATCCGGTTCTCTTCGATGTCGAACTCCTGTTTAAGCCTTAGCGCGTTATCACTCCCCTTTTCAAGGGACGCAATTCGGAAGAACCGCGCGTCGCACGGCTTGCGGTAAAGAGTAACTATAGACAGAGGCGACTCGACTGCTTCCGACTAATGGCGTCGCATCGACCTAGATTCCTGGAGTTGTCGAACGTTTTTTCCTGGCTCCCGCTAAGTGTCCGTAAAATTGTATCCGTAATCCCGCCTTTTGTATAAACTCTTCCCGGCGCTGTCTCGTTATATTAGTATCGTAAGTTTTGACTCTGTCATGCGACCAAATCGACATAGAACCAGGAGAAAAAATGCAGAAGCGCAGACTTGGAGAAAGCAATCTGGAAGTCTCGGCCCTCGGGCTCGGCTGTATGGGAATGAGCTTTGCGTACGGGCCGCCGCCGGACAAGAAAGAGATGATTGCTCTCATACGTAAAGCAGTCGAAGGCGGTCTCACTTTTTTTGATACCGCTGAAGCTTACGGCCCGTTCAGAAATGAAGAGCTGGTCGGCGAAGCCATTGCTCCCTTTCGCGGCC
>JAJYGB010000146.1 GCA_021785235.1 Bacteroidota bacterium | reverse complement strand
ATCTCAGGACAAAGGCAACGTCGCCCAGATCATACAGGCGCTCGAAGATAAAGACACGAGCATAACCCCCGAGGATCCGCTCGATAATTACATGGTCCTCAACATGGGCCCCCAGCATCCCGCGACCCACGGTGTGCTAAGGCTCCTGGTCAAGCTGGACGGGGAGACCGTGGTGGAATGCATCCCGGAGCTCGGCTATCTCCACCGTGGATACGAGAAGATCGCGGAGGCCTCGACCTATATGGAGTTTATTCCGCACACCGACAGGCTCGATTACATCTCTCCCATCGCCAACAACGTGGCTTACGCTCTTGCAGTCGAAAAGATCGCCGGTGTCGAGGCGCCGCCCCGGGCCCAATACATAAGAGTGATAGGTGCGGAGCTCGCGAGAATTTCTTCCCACCTGATGGCTATCGGCGCGATGGCGATGGACGTCGGAGCAATGACCGTTTTCCTCTGGGCGTTCAGGGAAAGGGAAAAGCTCTACGACGTGTTTGACCTGCTGACAGGCGTACGCTTCACCACGAGCTATACGAGAATCGGCGGCGTAGCCCAGGACATGACGGAAGAAACGAAGCAGGCAATCACGAGATTTATCGACGAGTTTCCGAAACATCACAGCGAAATATCGAGGATGCTTAACAGGAACCGGATCTT
This sequence comes from Bacteroidota bacterium, assembly GCA_021785235.1. The sequence continues at coordinate 2,820 of JAJYGB010000146.1, read as the reverse complement.
CCTCGACCGCGTGGTGGGCGTGGGAGCGATCGACGCCGACACGGCGATCAGCCTGAGCTTCAGCGGAGCCAACCTGCGTGCCTCCGGGGTCGAGCATGACATCCGGACGTTCTCGCCATACCTCGTGTATGACCAGCTATCTTTCGATGTGATCACCGAAAAGGGGGGAGACTGCTTCGCGCGGTACATGGTCAGGATGAGGGAAATGATCGAGAGCGTGAAGATCGTAAGACAGGCTCTCGAAAAAATACCCGACGGCCCGACGAAGGCGGACCTGCCCAAGAAGGTCTTGCCGCAGAAACAGCGGGTCTACGACAAGATGGAAGAGCTTATCCACGACTTCGTGATCGTGAACGACGGCGTTCATCCGGACGTCGGGGAGTCTTATGTAGCCACTGAGGGATCTAAGGGAGAACTGGGCTTCTATATAATCAGCGACGGCAGCGGCCACCCGTGGAGGCTGAAGATTCGCTCTCCCTCATTCTGCAATCTCCAGGCTCTTCCCACGCTGCTCAAGGGCCAGATGATCTCGGACGTCGTCGCAATTATCGGGAGCATCGATCCGATCATGGGCGAAGCGGACAAATGACAATTTCGAATTATGAATTCTGAATTTTGAATTCATTGTGGATGTTTGCAGTGCATGCCCGTGTTAGATCGATGGAGTTCATGATTCGCTCGCTGAATTCAAAATTTAAAATTAAGAATTGAGAATTAACGACAGTGTTTACAGAAGAAAACCTCCGCAAAGTAGAAGAAATTAAGAAACGCTATCCAAAACCGATGGCGGCCCTCCTCCCGGTGCTCTGGCTCGCCCAGGAACAATTCGGCTGGATCTCTGAAGAGGTAATGCACTACGTCGCAGATCTGCTCGGCCTTCCGTATAACCATGTGCTCGGTGTCGTCACCTTCTACACGATGTATAACCAGAAGCCGGTCGGCAAATACCACATTCAGTTTTGCGCGAACGTCTCTTGCATGCTCCGCGGCTCTGACAACATGATCGAGCACCTCGAACACAAGCTGGGTGTGAAGGTCGGAGAAACGACCTCCGACAGGATGTTCACTTTGAGTGAAGTGGAATGCCTCGGATCTTGCGGAACCGCCCCGATGATGCAGGTGAACAACGACTACTACGAAGATCTTACCAAAGAGAAGCTGGACAATCTAATCGAAGAATTCAGGAAGCAGGGTCATTGACAATGTCCGAATCTACCAAACTGTACGCGCAAAACGGCGACCCCGCCTTCCCGAAAATAGTGCTTCCGGAAATCCCGGACCTCGCAAAAATAGAAGTCTACGAAAGCAACGGCGGTTACACCGCGCTGAAGAAAGCGCTCGGAATGCAGCCCGAGGCCGTAACGGACGAAGTCAAGCGGTCGGGACTGCGCGGGCGAGGTGGTGCCGCATTCCCCACCGGATTGAAATGGACTTTCATGCCGAAGGGAAACGACAAGGTGAAGTATCTCGCGATCAACGCGGATGAAAGCGAACCCGGCTCCTTCAAGGACAGGCAAATCCTGGAATTCAATCCACACCAGCTTATCGAAGGGATCGCTATCGCCTCTTACGCGATGGGAATAAAGACGGCATACATCTATATCCGCGGCGAATATTATAAATGGTATAAGATTCTCGAGAACGCAGTCGCGGAAGCTTATTCCCACGGCTATCTCGGAGAAAACATACAGGGCACGAGTTTTTCGACGAATCTCTACGTACACCGCGGAGCCGGTGCGTATATCTGCGGAGAAGAGTCGGGTCTTATGGAGTCGATCGAAGGGAAGCGCGGCTACCCGAGAGTCAAGCCGCCTTTCCCGGCGCAGAACGGGCTCTGGGGAAATCCGACGACGATCAACAACGTGGAAACGATCGCGAACGTCCCGGCCATAATCTGGAACGGAGCGGAGTGGTTCTCGAAGATCGGCGCGCAAAAGCATCCGGGCACTTTGCTCATCGGAGTGAGCGGACACGTGAATAAGCCGGGTGTGTTCGAACTCCCGTCGGGGACACTGTTGACCGATATCATACAAAATTATGCCGGCGGAGTCCTGGGCAATAAAAAGATTAAGATGGTTATCCCGGGTGGAAGCTCGATGCCTCCGCTCAGGGGAGATCAGTTGGAAGGGGTCAGGATGGACGCCGAGTCGCTGAAGGCGGTCGGAAGCGCGATCGGTACCGGCGGGGTGATCGTGATGGACGAAGATACCGATTTGACGAAAGTCCTTCTGAGAATCGCGAAGTTTTACTGGCACGAGTCATGCGGCCAGTGCACACCGTGCCGCGAGGGCACCGGATGGATGAAGAAGATATTGCAGCGCATGAACGACGGCGGCGGTAAACCTGAGGACCTGGATCTTCTTGTCCGCGTCGCGAACAACATCGAAGGCAATACCATTTGTGCGCTCGGCGATGCGGCCGCCTGGCCGGTCAAGTTCACTATCCAGCGGTTCAGGAAGGAACTTGAAGAGGAACTGCTGAGGCAGGCGAAGAGCGCCGCCTAAGACAGTCCGTGTAAGCGGCGCCGTTTACAAGTCTGGTGGTGCAGGTCCGGATTGTCCTCAGACATGGATTCTTTCTCTCAGGAAATTCTCATTCTCAGGGAACAGGCTTGGATAAAATCTCCGTTAGAATTTTCAGAATATCGGACGAGTTCGGCGATCTTCCGCTCCCTTCCTATATGACGGAGGGCTCCGCGGGGATGGACGTGTACGCGGCCGTAAGGGAGCCGCTGGTAATTAATCCGATGTCTACTTCCCTTGTCCCAACGAATCTCAAGATTGAACTCCCGGTTGGATTCGAAGCCCAGATAAGACCGAG
>JAJYGB010000035.1 GCA_021785235.1 Bacteroidota bacterium | reverse complement strand
AAAATGTTCCTGGTGAAGAGCGCGGAGCCTGAAACCATGTAATTGTGACAAACGGGTAAAACTGCGGCTGTCATCGCGGCTACCATCAGTCCGATCACTCCGACCGGCAACAGGTTCTTCACAGCCACGCCGAATGCCAGCTCTCTGTTGTGCTCGGATAATCCCGGAAACAAAGCGGCCGCGAAGACCCCGACGAACGCCCAGGCAAGAGTCGCTATTCTTTTCGTGAAGGTGCCGTAAGTCCATCCCATCCTGCAACTCTTTTCGGTCCTACCGGAGCCTGCCACTGCCATGTGATGAGGTTGAGCAACGATGCCGATTAAGCCGTTGATGACGATCATTACTATGAAGAAAAGTGTCACCTCGCGCGGCGCGACGAAACTAAACATGTACTCCGGAAGTTTTGCCTTGATGGCATGAATCCCCCCTCCCTGCGAAAGGGCGAACGGTAAGAGCAAAAACGACAGGAGGAGTATGAAGACTCCCTGCAGTAGGTTCAAAGACAGCGCCGACGCCAAACCTCCAAGGACACTATAGGCAAGAAAGAACACGACAATAAATACAATTATAGACTCCGTGGTAATCTGGCCGCCGGTTATCGCACTGATCGCCAATGCGGTGCCTTTGAGAATGAGACCGAGATCCATTGCAAAATAGAGCATTGCCATGACGACGTAGGCCACCGACAATTTCGATCCGAATCTTTCATCGTAGTAATCGGCGGTCGTCACGTATCTCATTCTCCGGTAAATAGGAGTGAGAAGCCAGAAGAAGGGAGTGATGAAAAGGTAAACCCACTGATACCAGATTCCGGCGAGGCCGATCTTGTAAGTAGCGCCCGCCACGGCAATTGCCTGGTCCGTGTGTGTGCCGGCACCAAGTGCGTTGGCAATCATCGTAATTTTGTTTCCTCTGCGGCCCGCCATGAAATAGTCGCCGCTTGTCCTGACCCTGCGTTTTGCCCACCAACCAAGAACAACGATCAGCAACACATACGCAGCGATCACCAGCCAATCCTGAATTGCCAGCCCTAGATACATTTCAAATCACCCGGCTTCTCGAAAGAGGATTTTCGGCCTCTCACTTGACCTTCCCTTGCGCGCCCCAGATTTCCTTCAGCTTAAAGGCCGCGAGTTTTGGCTCCCGCGATCTGGTGAATACACCCTTCAAGTTCAGTATCACCCTTCGGAAATGCTGCGGCGTCCTAAAGTCGGCAAAGTTCCAGACCATTTCTCCGACGGTAAAGGGCTTCGATTCAATGCATCGGACATAATCCTCGATAAGCTTCGACTGGTATTCCTCCGTGAACATCTGAAGAGAGTTGGAATGAGAACCGCTTAGGCTGTCGGCACCGAATTCCGTTACCAGGACAGGTTTCCTGTATTTATTGTGCAGCTCGTCCATTTCCCTGCTGAGCCTCTCGATCGCCAGTTGTAAATTCCCGGGATATTCGTACCATCCGTAATACCTGTTGATTGAGAGGATATCCGAGAACTCAAAGACCGGGTCATCAAGACCGGCTCTCGTGCAGTTCGGGACTGTTATCGGCCTGGAAGTATCCAGGCTCCTCGTGAAATCAAAAATCTCCTTCCAGTATTTCTTCCCGCTCCCGTCATAGTATCCATCGTATCCCGTTATGTTAGGTTCATTCCCGATGGACCAGATTATCACGCTCGGGTGGTTATAATCTCTCTGGACCATCCTCAACACAAACTGCTTGTGGTTTTGCATCATCTTTGGACCCACATGCCGCAAATCCAGGCTGATGGCCGGCGCCTCCGAGATGACAAGTATTCCCAACCTGTCCGCCTGCAAAAGCACCTCTTCCGCATAAGGATAATGCGAGGTCCGAAAGGAGTTGGAATTGATCCATTTCATCAGCTGAAAGTCCTTGACAACCAAAGGAAGAAACAAGCCTCTTCCGGCCACGATGAAGTCCTCGTGCTTCCCGAATCCTTTCAGGAATATCTCGTGTCCGTTTAGAAGCAGCTTATCACCGTCAATCCTGATTTCGCGGATCCCGACTCTCAAGTTGTACTCGTCTATGACATTCGCGCCTCTTCGCAAAGATGCCTTGAGCGAATAAAGGTAAGGATCGTTGTTCGACCATAGCCTGCAATTATCCACGACCAGGTCCAGCCGGGTCTTCTTCCCGTCGGTGACGGATTGAGAGACGACTTTCCCTTCTTTATCGACCAACTCGACCCGGATTGAATCGTAACCGTCACCATCGATCTCAGCCGCAACCTCGACCTTTCCTCCGGATTCTCCGAGGATCCTCGTATCCACTCTCAGGTTGCTGAAGCAGCTCGACGGCGTCGAGTAAACGATCACGGGACGATGTATGCCGCCGAAAGGCGAAAAGTCGAACCGGGCCGGCGGGTTGGTTTCCTCTCTCATCCTGTTTTCATTTTCGTAGTCTTCGGTCGTGATCCCCTGTGGTACAGAGTCGTCATCCAATTCATTGCTCACTCCCACGACGATGAGATTTTCCTTGCCACACTCGGCATACTTCGTTATCTCATAGTCATTCGGCAAGAAACCGAATTCGCAATTGCCGACGAAAGAGCCGTTGATCCAGATTTTGGAGGAGAAATCGGCAGATCCGATACGCAGCCAGATACGTTTCCCGGAGAAATGCGCCGGAAGAAATACTTTCTGAGAGTACCATGCCAGGCCGACGTAGTGCAGCAGCCCCAACTCTTCAAGCTGTTCGTTCCAGCTCCCCGGTACCGCAATTTCGACATCACTGTCGAAGTCGTTGAACCACCCGCTTTTCTCGCCTGTCTTTTCGGGATCGGCCCTGAACTTCCAGAGTGGATTGACCTCCTGCATGTCCCTGAATGTATTCCGAATAGGATATAGCATTATTTTGCCCGGATGAGTGAAAGTGCAATTCGAGTGATACCTATGGTGTCACCTCTTCGTGGGCTACTGAACCCGTGGCAGATGTCCTTTTGGATGCGCCGCACGATTCTCTGATTACAAGGGTGGGGTTCAGCATCGTCCTGTTTCCCACATCGGTACCGTCGATCCTCTTTTGAATGACATCGACGGACATTCTTCCTATCGTCTGGGCGGGTTGATGCACAGTTGTCAGCGGGATATTGGCGTAGGCGGCCATCGTGATGTCATCGAACCCGACGATCCCGACATCTTCTGGAATCGAGACGCCCTCCTCGAGAAGAGCCTTCTCAAGACCTAGGGCGACCAGGTCGGTATATACAAAAAGCGCCGACGGTTTATGCTCGATAGATTTCCACTTCTTCCCGAAATCATAGCCGAGCTTAAACCTGTCCGCGACCGAGTTCGGGTGTTCTTCGTCGAGATAGAAGATGAATTTCGCGTCATAGGGGACGTCGAATTCCGTGAGAGCCCTGTAATAGCCATTCTTTCTGATCTCGCTCAGAATATTTCCCTTACCAGCATGCAAGTAGCCGATCGACCGATAGCCCATTTTTATGAGGTGCTGTGCAGCAAGGTATCCG
>JAJYGB010000533.1 GCA_021785235.1 Bacteroidota bacterium | reverse complement strand
GAGTCTTCGTTATCCCTGGAGAGAAATTTCCTCGTGACTTCGCTGCCGTACCATCCATACCCGTCGATCGTCTCATTTATGCTGTCTCTCGTGGCTACATCTATCAGGCAATTCGCGGCCGAGTTATCGCTTCTCGTGATCATCAGATCGAGCAGATAATTTATGTTGACCGTGTCCCCCGCCTTAAGGAGCGGCCGCGGGTCCCAGCTGATTCCCTTTTCCAAGTCGACGGCATTCGGGAACCTGACTATATAAGGTGTGCTGAGGTAATAATCTCCGTTGCTTATTTCCTTCAACACTTCCATTGCCACGTACATCTTATAGACGCTGGCAGGATATAGGAAATTACCGATGTTGACTCCGCCGAGGACAGGCTTGTCGCCGCACAAGTCCACCACGACAAAAGAGACCTGTTCCATTCCGTCGGCGCCGACGTTGAACGTGCTGTCGAGTCCGACCGATTTCACGATAAGAGAGAGAGAATCGGAAAGTGAATTGTCGACAGTGAAATATGGCGGGACCTTAACGGTCTGAGCGAAACCCGTCCCGATAAGGGCCGGCAGCAAAATGTTCATAATTAAGGATTTCAAGATGCTAATCTCCTTTCCAGCGACCAGAGAAAACACGCTGTGTTTCATCCAATATAATGGAAAAAGAAGTTATCAAGAAAAGGAGAAATCCCTTCCACGGAGGACGTGGGGTCCGGGCAGCGCCGAGGATATCATATGAACCAAAAAAAAGTCCCGCCATCGGTATCGGTGACGGGACTCGAATTGAACTCTTTAGACCGGCGGTTCATGTAGGCAAAAGCATCTTCTTCACGAAGCCTCCTACTTTTCGCCGGCCGTAAACTCTACCCAGGGTTCTGAAGGACGGCTCTTCAGTATGCCTGACATCCAGTGGTACTGCGGGTGTTCGGAAAGAAATTTCTTTGCAGAAAATGCGGTGCCGCATGCCGAACCCCACCTCGCGTAGAAAGACATCTGCTTCGCCATCCTGGCGTCGACGACCTTGGCATCCAATGTTCCCCAGGGATCAAAAGGCACACCGGAACCGCTAATCCTCCCATCGAGATCGGAGTGCCCGCATAACGTCCTCGAATCGGGCTGTATTCTGTTCAAGTAGGTATCATAGTGGTCGGCCTCAAATTTTTCCGCAAGTCTCAGATCTATCCTGCCTGCGTACTCCTTCATCAGCTGGTGCCACCTCACATCCCGGGCGACTGACGAGAGTTTGATATTTGTTTCCTGTTCCGTCGTCTCGAAGCGAAGTATCTTCGGGTCTTTGACGAGGTTTGAGCCGACAAAATATCCGTTCTTCTTCTTTTCGAACCCGAAATACTTCAATCCGAGCTCGAGCCTCGCGATTTCATTCGTCTTGATGTCGCCGATCAGCCAGGCGTTTGCGTAGCCTCCGTTGTTTCCCTCTTCCATCATCTTGCACCATTCGTCGATCGAATTCGCGTACTGAGTTGCATGTCTCATCCGGGAAAACTCAGGAACTCCGTTGGGATCGAATCCGGAAAATGATCCTATTGTCGTTTCGGAACCGATAAGCCCCGCATCGGTTATGAAGAAATCCGTGCCGCTGTGTATGAAACCCGGGAAAGTCTGCATCAGGATCCGGTGCCCCTTGGCCGGAGCAATGTCTATGATGACATTACAAAATGGCTCTTCATAATCGCCCATCGTGTTGTGTCCCAGAACGATTTTGCCGTCTGCCGTCATGTCGCCGGTGGCAATGAACGAACTGCACGACTCTCTCTCCGGCATGGAAGGGTTCAGCTTAAGAGAGTCGGCGACTTTCGGCCACCAATAATCCATAAACTCCATATAGCCGTTCAGCCCCACGATCTCGTTTTCTGTCGTAGTATCTCCCGCCGCATCCATGCCTTCGACGATACCGTCAATCTCGGCAAGATCCTCAGAATCTACTTTCGGGGTAAGAATCTCGCCCGCTTTCTTGACATACCAGGGCCACGACATGGCGCTCTCGTATTCCCATTTTCTCCTGAGCATGCGGAGAGATTCTTTTATCTCCGCCGCCATGAGATAACCATGCTGGAAGCCCCTTTCTTCGGGAGTCCCTTCTATGTGAAGATATATCCAACCCGCTTTCTCGAACTTGTATGCCTTTGTCAGCCAGGAATGCTGCTCCGGCGTGAGTCCAATGCGCGGCTGAGCCATAACATGGCATGAAAGCAAAAAGAGGAATAGACTGCAAAAAGCTATTTGCGTTCTCATTATTACCTCCCGGGGTTACTGTCGGACATTCGACGTGTGTGCTGCTACGCATGCGATCCCCCGATGACCATTGCAGGGGATGCGGTCTTTGTTAGGATCGTGCTTGTGATGCAAGCGAATCATGTCAAAGGCTAAGTAATGGAGACTGAAAAAACAAGCTTCAGTAGGTGAGTCGCATCTCCATGGTGAATTTGAAAAAGTTCCCCTGCTTGACCCGACCTCGTATCTGCAATTCGGGTGTCGAAGATAACCGGGGTCACTGCTTCAGTTGAAAGTCCGCGCTGACACTGCCCGCTCGAGGAACGGTTATGCGCACAGATTGAGAGTTGTAATAACCGAACCACGTCCGAAGAGAATATGTCCCCGCCGGTATGCCCTTTATCACGTAATTGCCGTCCTTACCACTTACCGCGAAATACGGATTCTGGAGAACTACGACCCAGGCCTGCATCTCCGGATGGATGTCGCACAAAATCAGGGCGTCGCATCCCGCCTTGCTGAACGTATATGTTTTACTTTCGCCCGGAGGAAACGACCCAAGATTGAAACTCCCGGCGCAGGGAGAAGGCGTAAAGACATCATGGAGCACTTCATCGCTGTTCAGAAACTGCACTGCGGTTCCGGCAAGTATCGGAAGCACTTCCGGTTTGAATGCGAGATGGTTCTGGTCCATCACGGCCGGCTTCGCGGGAGGGTCAAATACGCTGTCGACGGTCTCAATATATATGACCGCATTCGCGTTGCTGGTCCCGCCGGCAATGGTCACGCGTCCCTTCACGTCTCCCGCACGAGAAATAATCGGGAACATCAAAAACGACAACAAGCAAACCCAACGGACAAGCAACGCCGATATAACCGGGTGTTTATGCGGCCAGCTTCTCCGGGAGTTCACTCGATCCGCAATGAGCTCCGTCGTCTTTCTTCGGCTGATCCCTCGGGCTTCACTTGCCTGCTTCTGTCTTCGCATTTATGAAAAGATACAAAGATTTCACCTCATTTGGCATAAGGTCCGGGAGTTTCTTCCCCTTAGCGAGAAGCAGCTCTTCCATCCGCGGCGCGTGATTCCACAAGGCCGCAAGAAAATCATCTTTATCGTGGAACGGGCCGAACCGGTCGACGGTAGGCGCGTTGAATTGATTGCCGGTTTGGTGGCAGCTCTCACATCCCTTCCTCTTGAACAGAAGTGCGCCGAGTTCAGCCGACCCTGATGTTCTGGGAGTCCCCTGGAAGTATAGGTATGAAATCAC
>JAJYGB010000249.1 GCA_021785235.1 Bacteroidota bacterium | reverse complement strand
TGAAAAACCATCGCTATGTCGCGATCTTTCGGAGGCACGTCGTTCATCAGCTGCTCTCCGATGTACAGCTCTCCGCTCGTTATCTCTTCGAGTCCCGCAACCATCCGGAGTACCGTCGTCTTCCCGCAGCCCGACGGCCCGACGAGGACCATAAATTCCTTATCCTCGACCGTAATATTAATATCCCGCGCCGCGATGATGCCGCCTTCATATGTCTTCGATACGTTTACCAGCTTGACTCCTGCCACCTTCAGCTCCTATAGATTCTCGAAATCAGAGTCGTTCCATTCTACTGAGGAATAATTATCTGTTTCATCGGCGCGAGTCCGGTCCAGTCCGCACACAGCGGGAGCCCGGGCACCGCATTTATCTGTCCGCTGAAACCTAATATTTCGCACCGTGAACATCTGGAGCTGATCGGGAGGCTCATTAAGCCGTCCGGTCTTCCCCAGGACGTATTTTCCTGGGCTTCAATCAGTTCGTCGTAGACAACATTGAGAGTATCGTGGGAGACGCGGATAATGGTGACGAAGCTGTCCAACCGCGCAGAACCCATCGCCGAGCATTCTCTGTAAAAGGAATAGGCGGAAGATGTATCAAAGAGACGAAAGACTTCAACCACGTAGCTGTACACGGCTCTTTTAATGGCGGTGATAACATCTTCCCTGGTCACGCGTACTTTGCTCATGATCTCCTTACGATAGAGAGCGTCACGGAGGTAAGTCTGAGTTGCCTCGTCCTCAAGTCGGCTACCCTCAGAAGTCATGAACTTGCCGGAGTTGACTCCTTCATCGGCAAGGAGCTGCTCAGCTATCAGCGAGAAGAGAACGCGCTCCTTTTCCGCCTGGATGGCGGAGGCGTCTTCCTTGTGCGGATGGATAGTCAGGTCGAAACGTTCTTCAAAATCGGCAGCTGTGATGGGTTTGCCATTCACAAGCGCAACCGTATCGTTCGCGGCCGCCGGCGATTGTGCAAGAGCCTGCCCCGTCAACTCGGCAATCGCCAGGAAAACCAGTGTCAGAAGATAAGCCCTGTATATTGAGTTTCGTTTCCAGATATTCATCACAATTCCGTCACGCGTTTAATTTACCTTTAACAACTTCCGAAGTCGAACCACGCCCGGAAGGCTGGTCGCGATCCGTCCCTGAGCAGAAAGCCAGAAGGTTCAGCAGGAATCTCATCGCAACCGGATCCGGCCTTGCGGCGTATAGGCCGTCGTGATACCCGTCCTGGGCAAGCAATCGCCCGCGAATCTCCAGGCTGCTCACTACAACAAATCCACTCCCGGCCCGGGCCCGGATAACGACCGGCCTCGCCAGGTTCAGACCTGAACGGGCAAGGACTTCGTGCTCCCCTTCAAGTTTCAAATCACATTGAGGCACCATCTCCCCACCGTACCAGCCGTTGAACATTCGAAGGTCGATCCTCCGTATTCCATCCCACAGCGGATGAGAATGATCAGACGCGATCACATACGAATCGTATCCACCCTGATCGCGATCCTCCCTCGGTTCAACAATCATACTGAGCCCTCCGGGAAGTTCAAATTCGGTACGCTTCCCGACACCGTACTCCGGCTGGATGAAGATGATTTTACCGCCCTCTTCGACCCAATTGAAAAGCCGTTCGCGGGCTTCTCTGAACTTGTCGCCTGCTATCTCATCGCCGACAACTAATACAACATCCGATGCCGGGTCCAACTGACCGTTGAATCGGGTCACAGAATAACCAGTGGACTCGATGAAATCATGCACTTCTTCGGTTCGGTCGATGAGTGAGATCTTATGGAGATTGCGCGGCTCAGACATTGAAGGCAGCCGGTACACGTGTGCCATCTTATTGCTAGCCGAAATGCGGCCGGTACGCGTGTCCAGCAATTCCGCAGCAATGTAGTAGTCGCCAGGTTCTCCCGGCAGTATTATGCCAACGGGTTCCTCGATCCTGGCCGACCCGTCCGCATGAACATGGATTCTTTCCGACTTAATCCACTTCTGAGATAAGTCTTTGACGCCGACCTCGAGGACTCCGCCGCTTTCATCCGGATAGTCGTTGAAAATGTGAACTGTCGCAGTGCGATTCTCTCCTTCGAAGAAATGCCTGTCCCAAAGTTCGATGCTGACTCCAAAAGGTTCGAAAGCGTTCTTCAGTGCATTGAGCACGGGTTTCGGCCGTAATTCAGCGACGTCCCCCATGAACCAGTGCGAGGTGGGACCTTCGTTCATGCTAAGGTAAACAAACGGCTGAATGGATCTCACGTCCAATCTCCGGAACAGCTCGGTAAGTTCCGCTGCCAGAAATGACTGGTGTTCGACGAGCTCGGCTTCCGAATAGTCGTTCCCGAGCCATCGACTGACGACCTTCATCGTGAGATCGCTTGGCTTTGAATCCTTATCGAGCCACCACCACAGATATTCGTTGATTTGGGATGGATAGTTCGAATTTCTTATATCCTCGAGCGATCTGGTGTAACCGAATTTGCGATCCACCAGGACCGGACCAAGTGAATAGATATACGGATGGTCCTCGAAAAGATCGTGCGATTCCCACGGTCTCGTTGGATCGAGCTTCTTCATCTCGGGAATGATATCGTTCTGAACTAAATTGTCAGACGACTCGTTCAAAGCATCCCAAATAACAATGCTGGGATGATTCCAGTTGTCCTTCAGCCACTCGGAGAATTCCCTCATAATCTGATCCTTCGTGCCGGTGGCTCCCCAGAATTGCCACTCGTCCTGCAGCATTATTCCTCCCTCGTCGGCGATGTCATACCACCTGTTGTACATATGACCGAGGTGGGCGCGAAAGAAGTTGAAATTGTGTTCCTTGGGAATGTCTACCAGAGCCTTTCTGATCCAGTCTTTATTCCACGGCAGAAGCCGCCGGTCACCGTCCGATAGGAAACGATGGAAAGCGATATTGCTTCCTCTCAGAAATACTTTCCTTCCGTTCAGCATAAAGTCCCGCCCCTCAATCCGGAATTCGCGCATACCGAAGACGACACGATCTTCGTCAATGAACGATCCGTCACTACCCTTTACGGTTGCATTGAATACGTAAAGGAAGGGCGATTCCGGCGACCAGAATTTCGCATCCGTCACATGCACATGTAGCGACACTTTCGTCTCACGACCGGGGTCAACAGTCACTCTCATCGAAACTGTCTCCGAGGATATCCGGCGGCTGAGCTTCTCACTCACCCGGCCGCTTAACACTACGTCCTTCGGTACGTTGTCCAGGTTCTCGAGCCAAATGTTAACATCCAGGGTCGAGTCGCTGACATGCGGTAGAGTCTGCGCGAGTTTCACGCGTACCCTTCCGGCGTGAACCAGCTTGACATCTCCCCAGATGCCGGGAATAAAAGAAAGTCGTTCCTGGTCCTTGCCGACCGCGCTCTCCGGCGGGAGCGTCGCCCTCTGGCCGACTCTGATTAGAATTTCATTCTCGCTGCCATACTTCAGGAATCCGTCTATTCTATCCTCCTGTGAAGTGTAAC
>JAJYGB010000235.1 GCA_021785235.1 Bacteroidota bacterium | reverse complement strand
AGCTGTCGACTGAAAGGGAATTAAGCCTCTCGGCTAGTTTCTGAAGTGCCTCGTTTTTCATCTCTCGTCACTCCTTATTTTTTTTCGCATAGAAATACAACGGCTTCCCGCGGAAGCGAACTTAACGAAACCCTCATCAGCTGGAATCCAGTTTGACCCGGTGTCATCATTGTGATATCTCCCTTCTGCTCACAGTATCGATACCAGCTCTGCGGGTTCTTGCTGGTACAATCTGAATATGGCCTGACCGGTGATCATCTCGCATCAAGTCTCAGCACTATAGGTGCGTCTGTATAACCTGCGCGCGAACGGATACCAGGTTGCACAGACAATTCCGTGTTTATTCAGCCTAACTTTGCGCTGCCTCTTTGCTGTCTTTCCAGCTGCGGACGTACGAAACTATATCTGTAGTCAGCGTCCCAGGCGTGAAGAGTTCCCCGACGCCGAGTTCTTTCAATGCCTTTATGTCTTTCTCGGGAATTATACCGCCACCGAAGAGAAGTACTTCCGCAAGTCCCTTCTCCTTCATGAGTGTGAGAATTTTCGGGAAGATGGTCATGTGTGCGCCGCTGAGAAGACTTATACCGATTACGTCGACGTCTTCCTGGATCGCGGCTTCGACAATCATTTCTGGGGTCTGGCGGAGCCCCGTATAAATTACCTCCATGCCTGCGTCGCGAAGCGCGGCGGCTACGACTTTGGCGCCCCGATCATGGCCGTCCAAACCAGCTTTCGCGATAAGGACTCTTATTCTTTTCTGGCTCTTATCGGGATCTCGGCGTGTCTTCCGGTCGTCCGATTCTGCTGACTCCGCTTTACCCTGTATGACTTTTCCGGGATCATTCCGAATTTTCATCGCATACCTTTCATTGAAGTACGGAGCGCCGCAAATAAAGGCGGTTTCCGTGATTCATCGTTGATGCGGTACGCTCCCGCTGAAGATCATTCCTCCGGGAGCGTCTGCCCGTTGTTTTCAAGCTTCGAGTTAAGGGCAACCGAGTATTTTTTCTGCATGTAAGATAGTACTCCGGCGCCAATTATGACAGCGAACCAGAGCGTCGCCCCCCGTATTATGAAGGTGGCGGCCACCGCGGCATCCTTCGGTATCTTTGCGAAAATCAAAAGTCCTGCGAGTGACGTGTCGGTCGCCCCGAGTCCGCCTGGAAGAAATGAGACTGCTCCGACGACGGTCGAGAAGGAATAGATGAATGAAGCGGATAACAGCTTCAGGTGGACATCGACGCCGTCGAGCACAAAAAGAAATCCGACGCATTCCGCGAACCATGCGATAAGCCCGAGCAACATCGATACTGCCAGCACTTTCCCGGTCAGCAGCGTGTGTGAACTCTCGTAGGCGGTCTCGATTTCTTTTGTCCATTTTGCAATGATGGGCATTCTGTTCATGTAGCGAATAATTCTCATCGACAACGAGCGGTTCGAAATCACGGCTATGCTTAAGATGAAAATCATTCCGAAGATTATAATCAGCTTCTTGTCGTGCCCAATGCTATACGCTCCGACCATGGCGATGATGAGGAGCGAAAGAAGATCCGTAAGTCTTTCCGCAAGCACTATCGGCGCGGACTTGCTTATCGGGACAGAGTTTAGCGCCTTGAGGAAGTACGATTTCAGGAGCTCACCCATCTTGCCGGGAGTCACGGACATCGCGAGTGAAGACATGAAGACGCCAAAGCTTTCCGAGCGGGGAACTTCGATTTTCAGCGCCTTGAGATAAAATTGCCACCTGATAAACCTTATCAGGTAATTGGCGAGAGAGAGCGCGAGTATGACCGGAATGATGTCATACGAAAACGTCGCGATGGTTTGTCGCAGCTCGCCGACATTCGCGTAAAGAGAAAAGGCCACCCCGATCACTGCGGCAATGGCCAAAGAGATGAATAATTTCTTCCGAAGATTTTTCAGCATTCGACGTTCATCGCTGACTGCGGGCCACAACCTTCGACTGACGACATCTTATTGAGCTGGCATCCCAAATCTTTTCAGAGCAAGATAAAACTTGGGTAACGGTAATCCAACCACGTTGTAGAAGTCGCCGTTGATGCGCTCCACGAACAAGGCGCTTAGATCGTCCTGGATGCCGTACGCGCCGGCCTTATCGAATGGAGCGCCCGATTTCACGTACTCATCTATCTCGTCATCTTCAAGCTCTCTGAAGGTGACCTCCGTCGCTCCGCATTCTTTGACAATTCTCCCGCCCGGAACTTCGAGAAGCGTGAATCCGGTGTAAACGGTGTGGGTCCTCCCGCTTAAGAGTCGAAGCATCCTGTGGGCGTCGGCGGCGTCGACCGGTTTATTCAGGATCTTCCCGTCCACATAGACGATCGTGTCGGCAGTGGCAATGATGCCGTTCTCTATTTGTATGGCCGCTTCTTTCGCCTTTTTCTCCGAAAGACTCATCACATATTCCTCGGGATTGTCGGCAAAGTGATTGTCTTCATCAACCGCGACGTCGAGCAGCGTGAATTTTATGCCGACCATCTCGAGCATTTGCCGCCGGCGTGGGGAGCGGGAAGCCAGATATATGTGTGGAAGGTTCATAAGGATTCAATATACTTTCTTAATTACCGTGCCCGGGTAATAGTGCGATAGGATCTGTCTGAAGCTGTAACCCAGACGCGACATGCCGAGCGCGCCCCACTGGCACATCCCAACTCCGTGGCCGTTTCCCTTTCCTTTGAGAATCACCCTTGATATGCCGCCGCCATATTTACGGAGAGTTTCAATTGTGAACATGCTGCTGTTGAGAATCGAGCCGTTGCTGCGCTTGAAAAGGTATCTCGTCCGGTCCCCACGAACGTAATAAATATGACCGTCGTCCATTTTGATTTCGAGGGAATCGACGCGGCCGGAGTTGAATCGGTCAATGACTCTCAACGCTTCAACGTTGCCGTAGACGGCCACGCCGCCATAGTTCGGGCTAGCCATGGCTAGATTACGCTTGACAAGTTCTGTCAGCTCATGCCCCGAGAAAGTTACGCTCCAGTAAAAATTGGGATTGAAAATGCAGAATGGTTCTCCGGTGGCAGGATCAATGTCAGAGACCCCCCTTAGATATGGTAGAGCGGGCTGCCCCTGCCATACTTCCTGAACCGACGCGGTGTGTCCGCCGCATGTCGAGAAAAAGAAACACCTTGCAGGCTCTCCATGATATTCCACTATCATCCCGCGCGTAAGCTCGACGGCGGTGTCCGCGATAGGTTTATATCTTTCGATACCGGAGTAAACCTGGTCCCTCGTATCGGAGTAGACGTCGAACCCTTTTGAAGCTGGATCGTTTGCGAAAGAGTCGATGTTGCTCATTCTGAAAAACGCGTAATTCCTTGCCGCGATAGCTTGCGCCATGCAAGCCTGCAATTCGTCCGGGTTCAGGTTGTTTATAAGCTCGTTGGGGACGACGCCCCTGAGGTACGTCTCCAGCGGGACTTTATTTATCAGGCGGAACGACCCGTCGCTCTCGGGCATAATCTCAACTGTTC
>JAJYGB010000345.1 GCA_021785235.1 Bacteroidota bacterium | reverse complement strand
CGTTCTTTAATTCAAATACTTCAAAGGGGCACGCCCACTCGCACTTTCTGCAATTCGTGCAGATCTGGTGCACTATCGAGATCCTGCTTTCTGTCATATCGATGCAGTTTTCAGGGCAGACGCCCACGCAACAACCGCAGAGATCACATTTTTCCTCATGTATCTCAATCAACTTTCCGCTCCTTTTGACCCGAGGGACGGATCGAAAATTCTATTCGGATGTTCAACAAAATCTACTTGATGAACCCGGCCGTGTCAAAAATGCCCGGTATTGCACAATATAACGCACCGCGGCAAACGTAAACAGCCCGTCATCACCATGACCCTGGAGGGGTTCCGGGTCACACAAGGCCTGTTGAAGTTTCCTGACTCTGAATCTTCGCGAGGCCTCCGGTCACCTGAGTTCGTCGAAAAAGTGTTCGAGGAGATCCTTGTCGCGGTAGGTTTCTGTGAGGAGGCGCTTCCGGTTGACGAGCTCCTGGTACTGGAGATCAAAGTCATTGGTGGGGAGCTGTTTTCTTTCCGCGTCTGACGTCTTTGAAGTAAGGAGCTTTAACTTCTGTTCTATCTGTTCAAGTTCGAACGATATCAAAAGCTGCGATATCCATTTAAGGTAGTCGGGGGTTTCGCTTCCGGGCCTGATCTCTTCCCACCATATCTTGCTCCGCTGTGGAACGGCGAACGCCAGTTCCGCGAACGACTTCCGGACGCTTTCCGAAGAGAGCTCGTCGATGACCGCGGAGGGAGCGTTGCCGGTAGTCCTGGCCGCAACAACTTTTTCGATTATCTCCCGGCTGATGGGGTTTTGGATCTCCAGTCTTTCGACCTGCCTGGCAACGACCTCGAAGAGCGATTCGTCAACGTTCATGAGAAGGCTGATAAGATCCCGGTCGGCTATGGCGAGGCGGAGAGAGGGGAGCTTCGGAGCCGGCGCGGAGGAGTCGCTGCCGTACCTCGACTGCGAGGACTTCCGTTTCTTCAATTCCTGGTATATCGATTCCTCTCGCAGCCCGAATTTATCGGCGAGATCCTTCACATACAGGTTTACTCTTATCGCGTCTCCGACTTTCGCCAGCGATTCCACGATCGATTGAATGATCGCTCCGGGAGCAGAAGATGAACCGGAGCGGCGGGCGAGGAGAGATGCTTTAAACTCGACGATATTCGCCGCGGCGCCGATGAGTGTCATGAATTCTTCGCTTCCCTTCGAAAGCACAAATGTGTCCGGGTCCTCACCCTGCGGGAGCTCGACGATGTAGACGTTCATCCCCTGTTCGAGAAGGATATCGGCCCCCCGCAGCGAGGCGTCCTGTCCTGCAGTGTCCGCGTCATATACCAGGTAGACGTTCTGGGTGTACCGCGAAATGTATTGTATCTGCTCGACGGTCAGCGCGGTTCCGCTCGACGCGACGACGTTCCTTATCCCCGATTGGTGAAGTGCAATAAGGTCCGCGTACCCTTCGACCAGTATCGCCGAGTCTTTCTCGACGATAACATCCTTGGCCTGGTAGATGCCGAAAAGAGTCCTCCCCTTGACATAGGCCGCGGTTTCGGGCGAGTTGATATATTTCGCCTTCTCGTCGGCCTTCAAGGCTCTTCCGCCAAACGCGATCACGCTGCCGCCAGGCGAGACGACGGGGAACATCACGCGGGCTCTAAACCTGTCGTAGTATCCGGAGCCGTCCTGTCTCTTGAGTATCAGGCCGGATTTCTCGATTACCTTCTCGCTGATTCCTTTCCTTCTCAGATGATTCAGCAGTCCGTCCCATCTGTCCGGTGCAAAACCGATCATGAATCTATCTATTGAATCGTCGCTGAACTGTCGTTTCTGTTTCAGGTAGGATAATGCCGAAGCGCCTTCGTCGGACCGTAGCATTTCCCTGTAATACCTCGTCGCCTTTTCGTTCACGTCGAGGACATCGTCGACATCGCTCTGCTTGTTGTCGGAATAAGAGGGAAGTGTAATGTTCGCGCGCGCCGCGAGCTGGCGCAGAGCCTCTCCGAAAGATATCCGCTCATGCTGTGTGAGAAATGTGAAGACGTTGCCGCCCGCGCCGCAGCCGAAACAATGGTACAAGCCTTTCTCGCGGTTGACCGTGAATGAGGGTGTCTTCTCTGTGTGGAACGGGCAGAGACCAAGGTAGTTCTTGCCGCGCTTCTGCAGCCTGACATACTGTGAAATCACATCAACGATATCCGTCGCCTGTCTGACGGATTCGACTATGCTGTCAGAACCGAACCGTGCCATGTCTGCGATCCGTGATTGGAAATTGTGAAAAGTAAATCGTTGGTTGCACTCCTTGCTTGAGAACTTAATCAAGCGTCGGTTGAGATTCAATCAACGCGGAAGGCGAAAGCTTGAGAGAGTTGCCGTGCCAAAATGATTCTCCGATTTTCTTGAATATTATTTGCATGGGTTATAACTTTTTACTGCATGACAGAGAAATCACTGCTTGTCGTTTCACGGACTCCGCTCCCCAAAGAAGTGAAGACCAATCTTGTGCCTCCCCTAACGAATGAAGAGGCGGCAGAGCTGCACGCATCGCTGCTTTTTGACATCGTTGAGCGCGCGGCACTGCATCTCCATGCCCAGCCGTATATCTACTTCGACCCGGCGGACGCGCGTCCCGACTTTGAACACGTCTTCCGGCATGCGAGTTTCGATTACAAGCTCAAGCCCGCAATCGGGAGCAAGCTTTCGGACAAGATAGCCAACGCCGCGGATAACATTTTTTCAGACGGCACGAAGAAGCTTATCTACCTGGATGTCGATGCCGCGTTGGTCTCCATGCAGACTCTGAAGCATGGCTATGAACTGCTTTCCCTTGAAGATGATGTCGTGATTCTGGGTCCGGATACCACGGATCAACTGTACATGGTTGGACTGAAGAAACCGCATGTCCAGATATTTGACGCGCTGAATGCGAAAGACCCGTTCGAAGTCTCGATGAAAATTTCCTCCCCCCTTTCTGCCATGCTCTTTACACTGGATCGATTCGCCTGCATGCGCGACCTGACGGGACTGAGAAGGATATTCAACTCTTTCATCAGGAACGGCCAGGTCATCGAGAACGCCCGCCGCACAACCGATTTCCTACTCGGCCTGAAGGAAAAGTACAGCGAGATTTAATGCGCGAGAGATCCTGCGAGAAGTTTGGGATCTTTGGCGGAACATTCAACCCGCCTCACATGGCGCATCTCCTGGCTGCCGAAGGAGTGCGAGATCATCTAAGATTGAACAAGATTCTCTTTGTCCCCGCCGCAATTCCCCCCCATAAGTTGAAGGAGGATGTGATTCCGGTAAAACACAGGCTCGAGATGGTCAGACTCGCAATACAGGGGAACCTATCGTTTGAATTGTCGGACATCGAAGTTCGAAGGAAGGGGCCCTCATACACGATCGACACTGTGAGAGAGTTGAAACGCAGAGAGCCGGACTGCGAATTTCATCTCATAATGGGAATTGACCTCCTCATAGATTTCGAGACCTGGAGGGATCCTGACAAGAT
>JAJYGB010000422.1 GCA_021785235.1 Bacteroidota bacterium | reverse complement strand
CGCTTATCGTGCACCATTCCGGTTGAATTCAGGAACTGCTGCTGCAAAGGAAAGTTCGTCATCGCTATAAGTTTCTTCGCGTTCTTCTGCAGAAGAGACGCGTCTCCCGTCCAATAATAGTACTGTTTCATGGCATCCCAGAATTCGCCCATCTGATCGAATTCCTCATCCTCCGGATTCACGAAACTGCTCGATATCATCGTCGCGCCGTTGTTGCCGATCATGTTGTCGGCCATGTACGAAAGGAGATTATGCGCGAGCTGGAATTGTCCTATCTGGAGGAGCCCAATGGTTGTGTTGGAAGCGTCTCTTATCCACTGACCACCGTACTCGAACACTCCCGCATCCATTATTCCAACCTCGGACACGTATCCGGGAAGCGTGAAGCGTACATTGTTGAAGAGATTACCAACCACATCGTCTCCCGTCGTCACGGTAGTCGTCTTCGCCCAATCCTCGCGAGTCCTGTCTAGGAACTGGTTGCCGGTGCTCACGCGTCCCATTCGCGACAGCATATTTTCCGGAGTACCCGTCGGGATTTGGGTGACCACAAAAGTATTGAAGGTCTGGCGTTGTCCAGGTGCCAGGGAATCTGAAATTTCAAGATAATTCCCATCTATGTCGGTATGCATGTCAGACTGCGGCACAACGATCGCGATTCTCCCCTTCTCCCCTGAATAGAGTATAGCGTTCGGAAACTTCTCGATATTCCCGTCCGGCACTCCCAGGCGGATCTTTATGTTTTCGCCACCGATAATCGAAGCGCCGTCAAGCGTGATAGACCTGACAAAAGTATTCATCCCTGCGACCGCGAATATTTTCTCGGTAACCTTGATGCCTCCCGCCCACCAGACTGCCTCGACCTTTGGGATGCCGTCTTCGTAGACCCAACGCGCGGTCGCATTTTGTCCAAGCGCGACGAACGGATATCCCCCCATTTCCACTTCGAGCGCGCTGCTTTCGAAACCCGACTGCGGATTAAAATTGCACGCACTGTCTTTCCTGGCGCTCTGCTGTGCGTTCTCCCCATCGAACAGTAGATAAGTGAAAGCCGAGCCAAGGTCGACTTTGTCCCATTGTATGAACATCTGCGTCCTCCCACTCCGGAGCACGAAATACTGCCTGCCGTAAAGGAAGGAATAATCATTCAGATGAACTAGTGTGGAATCGCTTTTAGCCATACCGCTCGTGGAAATACCGAGGAGTATGACCAGCGCCGAAAGTATCTGGATTTTTTTCATTTGTAGTCCTGTATTTGATAGGCAAGTCAGAAAACCTTTTCCGAAGGCGTTCTTGGAAAAACTATTAGCGCTCGCACTGCGCTTGACTTTCCCAGGAAGCTTAGTGGCCGGACGATGAGCGCCGTCTCCGTTAATTATCAAGCATATTATAGCATTCGGGCAACTTGCAGATGAACGCATGACAAAGATACTCAAATCTACACCTTTGATGCCAGCGGATTATTGAGTAACCAGATTTAAACCGCGTCCGCTCTATCGTTGTCAAAGAGATAGATTTACAAACAAGGAGAAATGAAAAATGAGAACAAAATTGTTGGCAACGGCTCTAGTCCTAGTCATTGCGAGCACAACTGCGTTCGCGCAGCCCACCGCCCGAATGGGCCAGACTTGGATGGACCACCATGCTCCCTTCCTGACTGCTCTTAAGCTCACGGATCAGCAGAAGACCGAAGTACGCAATGTCTGGTTCAATATGATGCAGAAACAAATCGACGTTCGCGCGAACTTGCAGCACGCCCGTCTGGATTACCATGAGCTCGCAACAGCCACAGCTCCGGACCAGAAAGCATTGAACGCCTCCATAAAGAAGATGGCTGATCTCAGGGCCCAACTTCAGCAGAACAAGCTGGACGCATGGTTCGAAGTCAACAAGTTGCTGACCCCGGAACAGCAGAAGGTATGGCAGAAGCTACTCGAACATCCCATGTTCTTTGAAAGAAGAGCCGGGATGATGATGAAAGGCAGAATGCAGGGAAAAGGTATGATGATGGGACGGCCAGGAATGATGCGCGGATCGGGTCCCTGGCAAAATCGGATGATGCAACAGGCTCCTCAGCCGCAAGACCCGAACAACTAATCTCGCGCTTTAGGACGGGAGCTCGGTAACCATTTCGGCTCCCGTTTTACTTTCAGCTACATTTCGTTCTCTCCACCAACGCTTGCAACTTAGCCACCACACAAATATCTTCGCATATGAAAGTCATAAACGATTTCTTTTATTGCTTCCTTCCTTTGTTCGTGGCTATAGACGTGATCGGCGTCTTACCGATATTCTTATCTCTTACTTCAGGCCTGGAAACCCGCAAGAGGAGGACGCTCGTTATCGAGGCGTCTTTCACAGCGCTTGCCGTCTCCATTCTCTTCATCGTCGCAGGCAAGGGTATATTCAACTTCCTTGGGATAACCCTGAGCGATTTCAGAATCGGGGGAGGGATAATTCTTCTCGTCCTTTCGGTGAACGACCTGATATTTGCCCA
Source organism: Bacteroidota bacterium (assembly GCA_021785235.1). The sequence goes on along the minus strand of JAJYGB010000422.1, from coordinate 1,018 downwards.
TGAGCAACAACGCAGGGATCCGGGCGGATCCATAGGAGTTGTTCCGATAGGCATCCCACTCATTATGGGCCCCGCCGCGCTGACCACGATACTTATACTCGTAAATTCTTACGGCTATGTGCTGACGACACTCGCACTTGCGGCTAACCTGACAATCGTATACATAATCTTCAATTATAGCGATCTCGTGAACCGCCTGATGGGAGCGGCCGGCGCGAGAGCATTCAGTAAGGTCGCGTCGCTTTTTCTTGCCGCCATAGCAGTGATGATGATACGAGTTGGAATTACTGACGCTATTTCAAAACACTAGGAGAAATGGATGGACTTAGGATTGAAAGGCAAGGTTGCCCTGGTAGCAGCCTCGACAAGGGGACTCGGAAAAGCAACCGCAGCTGCCCTCGCGTCAGAGGGTGCTGAAGTTATTATTAATGGGCGCGACAGACAGAACATCAATGATGCCGCCGAGGAAATAAAATCTCGGACGGGACAATCTCCTTTTACTGTTCAGGCCGACGTGACAAAAGCGGAGGACATCGACAGAATGTTTGACGAAATCGCCGCGCGATTCGGTACCGTCCAAATTCTAGTTACGAACGCGGGTGGCCCGCCCGCCGGTGGCTTCGATGATTTCACCGATGATCAATGGATGAGCGCGGTTGAGTTGAATCTGATGAGCACGGTTCGGCTAATCAGGAAGGCGGCACCATTCATGAAAAAGGAGAGATGGGGAAGGATTGTGAACATAGTGTCGCTTACCGTGAAGCAGCCGATCGACAACCTTCTACTCTCCAACTCAGTCCGTACTTCGATTATCGGTCTCGCGAAATCGATTTCAAAAGATCTCGCGCGGGATAACGTCCTCGTTAACAACATTGCCCCGTATTACGTCTCGACAAAAAGGATAGACTACCTTATGGAGCAGGCAGCGACCAGGTTGGGAATTAATAACGAAGTTCCCATGCAAAACATTCTGAACGAGATACCTTTGGGCAGGCTAGGTCCGCCCGAAGAATTCGGG
>JAJYGB010000119.1 GCA_021785235.1 Bacteroidota bacterium | reverse complement strand
CGATTTCCAATGGCGGAAACCAGGGCGAGGGATATAACCCCAAAACCACCAGCACGAACAACGGTCCGGCGGGCAGCTTCTCGCTGAACGGAAGAATGTAGCTCATACCCTCGTCGGCAGGCGCGAGTTCTCCGTTCATCGCCGGGATGACGGACGAGAACCACCTTTCTTTTATCGAGCCACGCTTCGTGCCGAGCGCGTAGTAATCGTCCGGATGAAGTCTCAACCGTCTGCCAGCCTTGCTGAACCTGCGGGGCACAAATGTCGGGATGAGGCGAAAGATACCTTTTCCCTGCTCGAATGTCTCTTGAATCGTGTTCATTTCGTCTTTGCCATTTTTAGAAATTTATCCACATTCTCTTTGGTTACAAGCTGGAAGGGAATGTAGTCAAGATGTTGTACTTTTTTTCCTTTGATAATGTCGTATGCGAGTTTGACGGCCATGCTTCCCTGGGCATCAGCGTCCTGATAAACTGTCGCCACCATTTTCCCGTCGGCGACGTCCTGCAGCGCCTCATGCAACGCGTCGGTTCCGATCACATAAATCTTTCTTTTTATTCCAGAACCTTCGATTGCTCCGAGTGCGCCCATCGCCATCTCGTCATTTTCAGAAATGACGGCGTTGATGGTACGACCAGTTGAAAGCCAGTTTTCCATAAGGTTCATCGCCTGTGCCCTGTCCCAGTTTGCGGTCTGCTCGGCGATTATCTTGATGTGCGGATATTTCGCGAGCACCATCTTGATCCCCTTTGTCCGCTGGACTTCTGCCGAGTGACCGTAGGGCCCCTGGATCAGCACCACGTTTCCCTCCCCTTTCAAAAGCTTCGCGATGTACTCAGCCTGCATCATACCAGCAACGCTGTCGGGCGAGCCGACATAAGCGTTGGCTTCATTGAGGTTCGACACAACCGCGTTCACGACTACGATGGGAACGTGATGCTTCACAGCTATATCGACTGCCGGCGCCGAGCCGTACTCGTCTTCCGGATTGAGGATTATCGCGTTCACGCCGCGGTTCACAAAATTCTCTATCTGTCCGATCTGCTTTTCGGACTGGCCCTGGCCGTCGAGCTCGATGAGGTTTATGTTTAGCTTCTTCGCCTCGGCTCTTATCGCGTTCTGAAGCCTGATCACGAACTGATTGGACAAATCCTGGTAGGAAACGCCGATAGTGATCTGCCCTTTCGCCGTCGGTTTTCCGCTGCAACCTGCCAGTGTTGTCGCGAGGAAAATGCCCGCGAGGAGGGCAGCCAACCTGGCGTACTTCATTCTATTTCTTGTCACTGTATCAATCCTTTCTTCAGAATAAGATTTGCGTAACGTGCATTCTCTCCCGTAGCGATCACCGCGTATGCTTTCTTCGCGCGTTCATAAAACGCGTAGCGCTCCATGAACTCGAAGCCTTTGAAATGCGCTTCGTGCTTCCGAATGACTTCCTCGTAGGCCGGCCAGATATCCGGCTTATAGTTATCCCCGGGGACAACCGACATCAAAGCGACCGGGTGATTGACGAACGTGTCGAGCGGGAATAGTTCCATGACCGCTTCGAGAATCGGCGATGACGGATGGCCGTCCAGCCGGACAAGTCTTTGCGCGATACTCGCTGCGGGGAAATTTCCGTCGGCTATAACGATCTCGTCCCCATGCCCCATCTCCATCAGAATCTTCAGAAGGTCGGGCGAGAGAATTTTAGGAACTCTTTTCAGCATTCGGTTACCAGCGCCTCCACATTACCATACTTTGAGCAATTGAAAGCCGGGCCGGAGATTCTGAAATGGTCCGGGGGTCGGATTCGATCTGCCGCGGCTGAATCCGAAATAGTCTTTGTCGATAGTCACCGGTCTCCCGCCGGGAGTCTGGTATGGAAGATCGGATATCGAGGCAAGACCGAGCAATTGTGATGTCACGATCTTACACTTACGCTCTTCCTTCCATCTCTTGTCGTATCTAATTTGAAGAAACAGACCGTCCGTCTTCTTAATCAGACGGATCATCGGATTGAAATCTGGCTCGACGACAGGATTCTTTTCACAGGAGCACGGCCTCGCGCCGTCGAGGTAGACGTTGCCTCCCATTTGCATCGGCAGTCCTACGCTGTCATACTTGCTCAAATCGGCCGCACCGACAAACAGGTTGTTATAATACTTGTCGTTTCCCATTGGGTTATTGTGGAAACCCGCGATCTCCGTAGAATGAGCTTTCAGATAGGGCGTCTCACGCGAGTCAAAACCGAGGACTTGAATCGCCCCTGCAAAGAGATTGTGAACATAGGCGCCCCCCTGCGAGCGGTCCATGAGCGATAGTTTCGAAAGAAAGATATTGTTGTCGATTAGGAACGGGCCATGATCGACTTCCACCAAAATGTCGGGGCCAAAGTTGTCGTCGAAGAGATTTCTCGAGACATGAGTACCCTGCGCCATCCAGTCCAGCCAAATTCCAAGACATGTCCGGTAGATATGATTGTGTGTAATCTGCACGTCGACGGCGCCGTGGAACTTTATGCCAGCCCTCTCGGCTCCCATAAGCCAACCTCTGGTGCAGATGTCGTAAATCGTATTTCCTGTAATCGTGCTGAAGATCTCTCCCATACTTCCGACGATGCCGACTTGTTCGCAGTGGCAAATGATGTTGTCCTTCACGAGATGATGGCCTATGTTTTCTTTAGACCAGCCGTGCGCGAGGGCGCGTTCAATCGTCTTGACATATCCCTGGGCTGAGTTTTCCGAAGTGTTGTCCCATTTGTCGCCGTATTTGCCGAGAGAGATTCCAGCACACATTGAATACCTGATGACGTTGTCCTCGATGATCCAGCCCTTGCTCCAATCCGGTCCGATCAGACCTATCTGCCGGGCCGTAGGTGGCGCCCATTGAGTAGCGGCATCTTCCAGTATGAAACCGCGCACGGTTACGTAATTGATGCCTGTCTTCCTCGGAAAGAAAACCGTCCTGCGCACATTGATTTCCGCGTCTTGCCGGTTAGGATCAACTCCGCCGAACTGCGCCCATATCCTGGTACTATCTTTACCGACCTTGCCGAACCAAACGGAGTCGTTCATGGCAGATATGAGTACATCGTCAAGGTTGACCGCCTCAGAGAACCAGCGGCCGTCGAGGTAGACCGTGCCAGTGTGACGAACGCGACCTCTCGGGTTATACCAGTCGCCATGAACAACGTCGCTATAGGGGTTGAAGCTTCCGAAGAATGAATTCGGGAGAGTCGTTTTCCAGACACCTTTCCGGACCCTCACCCAGTTTGTTATTCTGTCCGAACCTGTAATGACCACTTTCTCGCCGGGAGCCGCCTCATAGACTATGCGTTTCGAATTGGAAGTACCACCACGAGGCGGGTCGACGCGTTCGCGGTAAATTCCGGCGCGGACGATAATCGCATCACCAGGCTGAGCGAGATCAGCCGCGCGCTGGATCGTGCGCAGCGGAAGTTTGGGCGTACCCGGATTGGAATTGTTTCCCTTGACTGAAACGATGAATTCTCTCGCCTGCGCCTCGACCGATAA
>JAJYGB010000118.1 GCA_021785235.1 Bacteroidota bacterium | reverse complement strand
ATCAAGACCGGCGTCCATCCGCAGGACAGCACCCAGAAGAACGTGAACGACATTCGCGAGCAGCTCAAGACCATGGGAGCGATGTACGACTTCGACTACGAGGTCGACACCTCCAAGCCCGAGTATTACAAGTGGACCCAGTGGGTCTTCCTGCAGCTCTACAAGATGGGATTGGCATACCGGACAAACGCGCCGGTGAACTGGTGCCCGAAGGACCAGACGGTTCTCGCGAACGAACAGGTTGTCGACGGGACGTGTGAGCGCTGCGGCACACCCGTCATCCGTAAAGCGATGACGCAGTGGTTCTTCAAGATAACCGCCTATGCCGACAGGCTTCTCGAAGGGCTGGACAGGATTGACTGGCCGGAGCGGACCAAGCTCATGCAGCGGAACTGGATCGGCAGGAGCGAAGGCGTACAGATAGAATTCAAAATTGAGAATTCAGAATTTAAAATTGACGTTTTTACGACGAGACCCGACACTCTGTTCGGAGCTACGTATGTGGTCCTGGCCCCTGAGCATCAGCTGGTCCAGAAAGTCACAACGACGGAGTTCCGGAAGAAAGTCGATGAATATGTCGAGTTCGTCGCGCACGAAAACGAGATCGAGCGGACCTCGACGACAAAAGAGAAGACCGGTGTGCCGACGGGAGCGTTCGCGGTCAATCCGATAAACGGCGAGAAGATTCCCATCTGGATCGCGGATTACGTCCTCTCCACCTACGGCACCGGTGCCGTGATGGCTGTGCCCGCACATGACGAACGCGATTTCGAGTTCGCAATGAAATATAAACTCCCGATAAGAATCGTGGTGCAGCCGAGAGACGGAGATCCTGCTCACGGGAAGTTGACGGTGCCCCTTACCGCCGCTTTTGTCGACGAAGGTCTTGCGGTAAACAGCGGCCGCTTCTCAGGCCTCGATAGCCCGAAGGTTTGGGATGGGATAGCCGATGAACTCCAGAGGGCCGGCACCGGATCGAGGAAGGTAAACTACAGGATTCGCGATTGGCTGCTATCGCGTCAAAGATTTTGGGGGGCACCCATACCGATTGTCTATTGCGATTCCTGCGGCGAACTTCCCGTTCCCGAAAAGGATCTTCCGGTCCTGCTTCCTTACGATGTTGAGTTTAGACCAACGGGAGAATCGCCGCTTGCAAGGAACGACAAGTTCGTCAACACGACTTGCCCGAAATGCGGCAAACCTGCAAAACGCGATGTCGATACGATGGACACCTTTGTCGACTCGTCCTGGTATTTCCTGCGGTATCTATCACCGCACCTTGACACAGCTGCCTTCGACAAGGCACTTGTTTCCAGATGGCTTCCCGTGGACAAGTATGTCGGTGGTGCTGAGCACGCCACGATGCACCTCCTGTACGCCAGGTTCGTCATTAAGGCGCTGAAAGATGCCGGTTGGCTGAGTTTCGACGAGCCTTTCCAGAGCCTGGTCCATCAGGGGACAATCACCAACCAGGGCGCGAAGATGTCGAAATCGCGCGGGAATGTGGTTAATCCGGAAGGATTCTTGACAGATTATGGTGCCGACACTTTCAGGATGTTCCTGATGTTCATGGGGCCATACGACGAAGGTGGCGACTGGAGCGACCGTGGGATCACCGGCGTATTTAGATTCCTCAACAAAGTGGTCGACCTTTTTGAAACCGGCAAGGCTCTTCCGAAGTCGGTCGATTCGAACTTCCGGATGGATGAACTCAGCGAGAACGACCGTGGGGTGTACAGGAAGCTGAATCAGCTTAAGAAGAAGGTGACCGAGGATATCGAACAGTTCAAGTTCAACACGGCCATCGCCGCGCAGATGGAATTCATGAACAGCTACACGCAGGTGCTCGGAGAGAACGGGAGAGGTGTCACCCCTGAGCTCCAGAGCTTTGTCCTGCACGAGTTTAACGTTATCCTTGCTCCGTTTGCTCCGCACCTCTCGGAAGAGCTCAATGAGATGCTCGGGGGAGAGCCCTCCATCTTCACAACGGCGAAATGGGTGAAGTATGATCCGGCGGCGATAGCTGAAGAGAGCGTCACACTGGTTGTTCAGGTAAACGGGAAGGTGCGCGCGAAGCTGACAGTCCCTGTCAACTCAACCGACGACGCGGTAAAGTCGAGTGCGCTGAACGACGAAAACGTGAAAAGGCATTTGGAGGGGAAACAGATCGTCAAGGCAATTGTCGTTCCCAATAAAATAATAAACTTCGTCGTCAGGTGATGGAAAAAATCTCCGCGGTCATCATCGCCGGTAACGAGGAGAAGAATATTGCCGATTGTCTGGAGAGTGTCCGCTGGGCTGACGAAATAATAGTCGTCGATTCGGAAAGCACGGACAGAACCGTCGAGATATCGAAGCGTTATACGGACAGGGTTTTCGTGCGAAAGTGGGAAGGTTACGCGTCGCAGAAGAATTACTCGATGGCGAAAGCCGTCAATGAGTGGGTGCTGAGCCTCGACGCAGACGAGCGTGTGTCTCCTGAACTTCTTGAGGAGATGAAGAGCCTGGACTTTTCGAAAGCCGACGGATTTTATATTCCGCGAAGGAACTATTTCCTCGGAAAGGTCATAAAAAGCTGCGGCTGGTCGCCCGACTACCAGCTCCGGTTGTTCAGGAAATCCAAAACTACCTTGACCCCAAGACAGGTGCACGAAGGATTCTCGGTCGACGGAAGAAGAGAATACCTCGAGGGCGAACTCATTCACTATACTCACACGACAATCGCGGGAACCCTTGCAAAGGTAAACGAGTATTCGACACTTGAGGCGTCGGAAAAAGCGGAGAGGATCCGTGTAACGGGCGCGAAGCTTTTCTTTAAGCCATTGTGGGCGTTCTTTCAGCATTTCATCATACGCCGCGGGTTCACTGACGGAGTCCACGGACTGATGGTATCGATAATTCACGCCATAACGAAAACGCAGGTCTACATGAAAATCTGGGAAATGCAGAATGCCCGAACAAAAAGATAACTCCTTCAAGATATACCTCCGGCTCCTGCGATATGTGAAACCGTACAAACGATTTCTAACGGGATCTATTATCTCGACTGTGTTTTTCTCCTTGTTCTCCGGTGCGTCCATCTATCTTACAATCCCGCTCCTCGACACTCTTTTCAACCAGGGGACCCCGCAGCCGCTGACCGTAACCGCCTCCTCAGGCTTCCTGGAAAACCTTAAAGCAGGGGCCGAAAACTTTTTTAATAGCTTTGTCTTCGGAGGCACGAAGTCGGAGGCGTTGTTCAGAATTTGCTTCATAATCGTCGCGTCATTCTTTCTCAAGAACGTGTTCGGCTACGTGCAGGCTTACTTGATGGCCTTCGTCGAGCAGGGTCTGATGCGCGACCTCCGGCACGACCTCTCCAGAAAACTTCAGGAACTATCCATCGGTTACTTCCCTCATGAGAGAACCGGGGCGCTGATCTCCAGAATAACGAACGACGTGAATGTTATAAACAGCGGTATATCGGCAAGCTTTGTAACCCTGGTTCGCGACCCCCTGATGATCGTCGTTTTTCTGGTAATCG
>JAJYGB010000577.1 GCA_021785235.1 Bacteroidota bacterium | reverse complement strand
TTTATGAGGATGGACTCAATTCCATAGGCAAGAGTCAGGACTTCATCGGAAACAAGAGTTACCCGAAAGTGTTCGACGGCATCGGATGGTGTTCGTGGAACGCGTCGGTGTACGGGACTAAGCTCAACGAGCATCTCCTTCTCAGCGCGGCGAAAGGTTTCGACGACGGTGGTTTTCCAGTGAAGTGGTTCCTCATAGATGATGGATGGTTCAACAATACGAAAGGAGAGCTGAATTCATTTACGCCCGACGCGACGAAGTTTCCGGGTGGATTCAAGCCGGTAATAAATGAACTAAAGAGTGAGTATCACATCGATTACGTCGGAATCTGGCATGCTCTCGACGGATACTGGAACGGAATAAATCCCGATTCTCCTCTCGGGAAAGAATTCAAAGACTATTTATTCGCCTGGCCGCGAGATGCAAAGACGGCAGCCGACAGGCATTACTTCATCACCCCGGATTCGAAAGGGATCACGAAATTCTATGACGATTTTCATAAGTATCTCGCCGGCCAGGGATTCTCGTTCGTGAAGGTGGACAATCAGCTGGTCACACAGGCGATGTCTCCGGGTAACTTCCCGATATTCAAGGGTGCGGAGGAGATTCACGACGCGCTCAACGCATCCGTGGCAAAATATTTTCACGATACCATGATCAACTGCATGGACATGACTCCCGAAGCTTATCTGAATTTCGGTTCGACGGCCGTCGCCCGTGCCGAGGATGACTACTGGCCGGAGTACGATACGGCTCATGCGAGAAATTACTGGTTCCAGCGCGCGGGTCAACATTTACTCCAGGAGGTTTACAACTCCATCTATTTTTCGCAGATGGTTTACCCTGATTACGATATGTTCGAGTCTATCAACCCGGCCGCGCCGATTTACGCCATAGCGCACGCGATCAACGACGGTCCAACGTATATCACCGACAAGGTCGGCGAGCACGACTTTTCCGTCCTGCGCCCGCTCGTCTATTCTGACGGCACGCTGCTTCGCGCTGACATGGCTCCTCTCCCGACGGAGGACTGCCTCTTCAACGTCAACGCGCCGAAGCCATTCAAGGCATTTTCGATGGATGGGAAGATCGGGCTGCTGGGAGTTTGGAACTGCGTCGATTCAAACATAGTATCGGGTAGCCTTAAGCCTTCCGATGTCAATGGGATAGAAGGCGGAAAATTCGCCGTGTATGAATATTTCAGCAAATCGCTCGTCATCGCAGACAAGAATCAATCGATCGCATTCTCACTCCCAGGATATGGATACGGCCTGTACTACATCGTTCCGATTGAAGACGGAAACGCGGTCATTGGCCTGGTCGACAAATACAATGCCCCGGCCGCGATTATAGGATCGAAAATTACGCCGCATGAGATCAGGACGGTACTCCATGAAGGGGGAGAGTTCGCGGCCGTCGTCGCGAACATGCCTTCGAGTGTGAAAGTTGACGGGAAGGAGTCGGCGTTCACGTACGACAACCATTTACTGACCGTGCGTATACCCGTCTCGGCGAGATCAGGTCGTGTAAATGTTGACATAAAGTTGTAGCTTCTCATAACGCGGCAAAGGTCTTTGTAAAGACTTAGTCAGGGAACACCGGGCAAATATTCTGATGCGCCGTCCGCCCAAAACTAGAGCGGCGGGCGGCTCCGGAGAAAACCAACCTGAGCCGGAAGTCCGCATTTCAAAATCCATATTCGCGAGGATAATATGAGCTCCGTCAAAATCATCAATGAAAAGGGAATACCGAACCTGCCATGGGAGGATAAACCTTCCGGCTACAACAAGCCGGTCTGGCGTTACTCGAAGAATCCCGTCATACCAAGAGACCTCCTTCCAACTTCCAACAGTATTTTCAACAGCGCGGTGGTCGCGCGCGACGGCGAGTTCGCGGGGGTGTTCCGGTGCGATAATTGGGCGAGACAGATGAGACTTCATCGCGGCTTCAGCAAGGATGGACTTAAATGGAACATCGACCCCGAACCGCTGAGATTCGAATGTGAAGACGAAGAGATCGGAACTTTCGTGTACGGCTATGATCCGAGAGTAGTCTGGATAGAGGATAGGTACTACGTTACGTGGTGCAACTACTACCACGGGCCTACGATCGGAATCGGGTGGACGAAAGATTTTCAGACATTTCATCAGTTTGAAAATGCTCTACTTCCTTATAACCGGAACGGGGTTCTCTTTCCGAGAAAGATTAACGGCAATTATGTTCTCCTGTCGAGGCCGTCCGACAGGGGCCACACTCCTTTCGGCGACATATTCCTGAGCGAAAGCCCCGACATGACTTACTGGGGAAAACACAGGTTCGTGATGGGAACGGTCGGAGATTCGTGGCAGTACACGAAGATCGGAAGCGGACCGATACCGATCGAGACTTCCGAAGGCTGGCTTCTTCTTTATCATGGAGTTCTGCAATCATGCAACGGTTTTGTCTACAGTATGGGCGCGGTGCTGTTGGATCTGGACAAACCGTGGAAGGTCGTCGCGCGGACTCAACCTTATATCCTCTCGCCGCAGACCCAATACGAATGCGTCGGCGACGTGCCGAACGTTGTTTTCCCCTGTGCTATGTTGTGCGACGCGCCGACAGGGAGGCTTGCCATCTATTACGGCGCTGCCGACACCGTGACGGGGCTCGCGTTCACAACGGTCGATGAACTGGTTGCGTTCATAAAAAGTTATCCGCAGAGATGAGTCGAGGTCTGGAAAGTTAGAAGAATATTCCGCTTCTGAGGAGGGGGCAATCGTGATATTCGAAGCTCTGCAAATGGCCGGTGTCTACGACACGGTTCTCTATCGCGTATCGCGACGCTTTTGCGAGTTCCGTAGAAGTCCAATGCAATTGTAGAACGTGCTTCTCCGCTTTCTGTCGAGGCCGTCCTCAAAACGGCGAAAGTCATTCTCGCACTCTCTTATCGGGAAGCAATGCTTCGGAAACGGCGGATTCCCACCAGGAACAGTCAGGAAAGGCAGCATGGGGGCGACTTTCCTGCTTTTGGGACAGCCTCGATATTTGCATGAAGCCGCAAGGGAGGACAATTTCGTCCCGTGAGGGACGAGATGTTGCCCGAAGAAGAACTTATCACGAGCCAACAAAACTCTCTCCCGCTGGCAAAAATCATTCCTCTTCTCTAATATTAAGCGTTCAGGGCTGTTTAGATTCTCAGATTATTCCGTCTCGCGGCAACGCGTCGTGCATTTAGCAGAAGATGGTTAAGGTATGCAATTCGGCTATTTCGACGATGAGAGGTACGAGCATGTATTTGCGTGTCTCGACGCTCCAGCATCGTGGAGACCCTTCCAGCTTCGCTTAACTCGACGACTCCAAAACCGACATACAACCTTGCCAGTAGAAAGGCACGAATAACTCTTCATCAAGTGCAATTGACAGGTGGTGGTCGAGGATCGTGCTGCTGTTGATGGATTGCGCAATTCGATGTTGCACAAACAATTGGACGACCTTATGTCGTCTGTGTCGTGACTGAAAAATGAGAATGCCTTAAGACAATTCGCAGT
>JAJYGB010000529.1 GCA_021785235.1 Bacteroidota bacterium | reverse complement strand
GTCCAATCCCACGCCTATCTTTCCAAACTGGAGATCCGGCATAATGCCGACCATATAGTACGGAGTGGTTTCACCGTTCTCGTTTATCCACGAGATACCGAGGTCCCCCGCTATCTGACTTTCGCCCGGCGCCAGCATTGGCTTGGGATAATTTTGGGCAAACGCCGAAGCGGTTAAAACAAGAGAAGACATCATAATTGCTGTCAATATTTTCATATTTATCCTCATTATTTATCCGAAGAGTATTTTGCAAATGAGCAGAGCGCCGAGCATGCCGACGGCATCTGCGATCAAGCCCGCCGCTACCGCATGGCGTGTTCGGTAAACGTTCACCGCACCGAAGTAGACGGCGATTACGTAGAAAGTGGTTTCACTGCTGCCGTACATAGTCGAGACGAGTATTCCTATGAAAGAATCCGGGCCGTACTTTTTCATTATATCCGCCATTAGTCCGAGCGAACCGCTGCCGCTTAGTGGACGCAGGAGCGCCATTGGCAATACCTCCGGCGGCATCCCTATCAAATGTGCGACGGGGGAGAGAGCGCCGACCAGGAGATCCATCGCGCCGCTTGCCCTGAAGATACCGATCGCTACCAGCATTGCCACTAAGTAGGGAATAATCTTCACAGCTACGTCAAACCCGCCTTTGGCTCCGGCGACGAACGACTCGTATACCGGGACTTTCTTTCTGGCGGCATAGGCGACGAATGCCGCCACTATCAGCGGGATGGCGATAATGGAGAGCGCTTCCAGGATCTGTCTTATCACTTAGACCCTCCGCTCTCCGCCTGTTCCGCAGTCGTTTCTTTTATCCTATAGACTTTAAGCCGCTGGAGGAGCCTTGCAGCGACGATGCCGGCAATGGTGGCGAGGCCCGCGCCGAAAAACGATGTGAGCAGAATTATGGTAGGATCCTTCGATCCGAGCGCCGCCCGCACCGCGATCGCGGTCGCAGGTATGAGCGTCAATCCGGCGGTGTTTATCGCGAGAAACGTGACCATCGCGTTCGACGCCGTCCCTTTGTTCGGGTTTAACTTGTCGAGCTCGTCCATTGCCTTGAGCCCGAGTGGGGTAGCCGCGTTGTTGAGCCCGAGCATGTTTGCCGCGATGTTCATAATCATCGCGCCGATCGCGGGATGATCGGGCGGTATATCCGGAAAGACTCTTACCATGACCGGCTTCATCACGCGGGCGATAATCTTAATCATCCCGCTGTCTTCCGCCAGCTTCATTATGCCGAGCCAGAACGCCATGACACCGATAAGGCCAAGCGCGATCTTTACACCCATCTCGCTGTAACTTATAACCGCGTCGAGAACGGCCTTTGTCTTTACGAGCGATGTGGTCGGGAGAAGTATTGACAACTCGCCGTCCCTCCTCGCAGCGACTTTCGCCGTGATCCGGTCCGAGTTGTCATCCGTTTTCGCGACGGTCTTCCACAACTGCGGCGAGTTTTCATCGAGGTTAATCTTTAGCGAACTGGCCGACAAAGAGGCTTTGAACCTGAGAGTGTCGGGCGATTCGAGCGAAACTCCATAGAAGTGTTCGAAATATTTCTTCGTACAGGATACTGCGCCCGTGTTCACTGCGACACTGTCGTACTGCAGCTCGAATTGTTCGCCGTTCCGGTAGCGATTTGTGGAAGCGTCGTATATGTCGCTCCCGGCGGCCGCGAGAACGCCGATTAGGACGAGACCAATCCAGACATAATTCAGCATATGTATGCCTTCGAAGCCACTAATCCATGAATTTTTCGCGGAATGAGCGGGCGTATGTATTCAATATCGACACGCGCAACGAATTTAAGCGAGTTAAAACCATCTTTTATGAAACAACTTAAGTGCTTATTCATAAGTATGAAGATTACGATAGGTTAAATATATGGGCTGGTCGAGTGCTTTTCAACTTCTCGAAGGGGGATTTTGAGTATCCCCCATTTCCGGAGATTTCTCCGTTTGAATCCTGATCCTTGTGTGGCTGCTAAAGCGCAGACTCGATCCGATCCCCCATCTGTTCCGTGGAGAGTACCTTCATCCCAGGCGAGGCAATGTCGGCGGTACGGAAGCCTTCACCGAGCACCGACTCCACCGAGCGGAATATCTTTCTCGCCAACTCTTTCTGCTTTACAGAGTACTCGAGGAGCATGGCAGCGGAGAGAATGCTGGCGATTGGGTTGGCCAGTCCTTTGCCGGCAATGTCCGGCGCGCTCCCGTGGACGGGTTCGTAAAGCGCGTGCTTCTCACCGACGCTTGCCGAGGGAAGCATACCTATCGAGCCGGTGAGCATCGACGCCTCGTCGCTCAGAATATCGCCGAACATATTCTCGGTCAGAATCACGTCGAAATGCCTGGGGTTCCTGATGAGCTGCATCGCCGCGTTGTCGACGTACATGTGGTCGAGCTGTATGTCGGGATAGTCTCTCATGTGAATGCCGTTCACAACCTCCCTCCACAGCATCGACGTATGGAGTATGTTCGCCTTATCGACGGATGTGACTTTTTTCTTCCTCGTCTTGGCGAGCTTGAAGGCGGTATGAGCGATGCGTTCGATTTCAGGTACAGTGTATGTCATCGTGTTCACGCCGCGGCGAGTGCCGTTCTCCTCAAAAATACCCGCCGGACGGCCATAATAAATCCCTCCGGTCAGTTCTCGTATGACGACGATGTCTATTCCTTTGACTACTTCCGTTTTCAGGGAAGATGCTTCGATCAGCCCGTCGAACATGATTGCGGGGCGGATGTTGGCATAGAGCTCCAGACCCTTCCGAAGTCCGAGTAATGCCTGCTCCGGTTTCATCTCGTAGGGAAGGCTGTCCCATTTCGGCCCGCCGACGGCTCCGAGGAGCACGGCGTCGCTGGCGAGCGCGGCCTTCAGCGTTTCCTCCGGCAGAGGTTTGCCGTAAGTGTCGATGGCGATTCCACCTGCTTTGAGCTCTGTAAATTCGAATTGTTCGTTGAGAATCTGTGAAGCCTTCTTGAGGATTCTTACGGCTTGCGAGGTTACTTCCGTACCGATGCCGTCTCCCGGAATTACAGCAATCCTAAACATTGGCCTCGGCCTTCTCCCCAGCGGGCGTGGTCTTCGACTTGATCATGCCGATCTTGCGTGCGTAGGCGAAGAGTCCTCCGGCATTTATTATGTCGGCAGCGTCTCCAAGCGGGCGAAGCGTGAACGACTTTCCTGTCGACTTGTTCGTGATTTTGTTTGCCTCCAGGTCTATCTCGGCCTGGTCGCCGGTGGAGAAATGCTTGAAAATATTCTCGACAGACTCGAGCGGCATAACGAACCCGCCATCGACGGAGTTGCGGTAGAATATTCGCGCGTACGTCTGTGCCACTACTGCCTTGACACCAGCGACCTGCAGGGCCAGGGGCGCGTGTTCCCTCGATGAACCGCAGCCGAAATTCTTACCTCCAACGATGATGCTGAACTCGGATTCGAACCGTCCGTCCTCCACGAACTTAATGCCGCCCTTTGGCAGGCCTGACTTTTCCTCAGGCACGCCGCTCATTGCGAATTTACCGTAGAGCTTCCGCT
>JAJYGB010000296.1 GCA_021785235.1 Bacteroidota bacterium | reverse complement strand
TGCAGCACCTCAGCGGAACGGGGATACCGGATTTGGGAGACTTCGCGTTCGTCCCTTCCGTCGGGGAAATGAAGTTCGTCCCGGGGATGGAGAAGACTAAAATGCCGGACGGCAGCACACGCGACACGTTCAATCCCGATTCCGGATACTGCCAGCCGTTCTCGCATAAAGACGAAACCGCGAAGGTCGGTTACTATTCTGTCAGGCTTCCCAAATACAATGTCCTCGTCGACCTCGCCGCCACTCCTCATGCCGGCATAATGAGGTTTACCTTCCCAAAAACAGACAGCGCGAATGTCATGGTGGATCTCTCTCACGTGCTGCAATGGAAGGTGGTCTGGTCGAGAGTGAGAAGGCTCAGCAGGACGCTCGTGACTGGGTTCCACCTGGTCCACGGCTGGGCCACGGAGCGTTATCTCTATTTCGCGGCAGAGTACTCCAGGCCGTACGATAATTTCGGGATCATGATGGACGGCAAGAGAGTCCTCTACAACACTTACAGGTTCAGGAGCGCATACGAAGCCGACGGCCCGGACCTGCGGTATTTCATGACATATAATACGGAGAAAGACCCCGTCGTAATGGTGAAGGTGGGCATCTCCGCGGTCAGTTCGGAGAACGCACTGGCGAACCTGAAGGCGGAGATACCCGGCTGGGACTTCGACAAAGTGGTACGCGATGCCCGCTCGGAATGGAGCAACGAGATGCGCAAGGTGACCATAGAAGGGAGTACCGCGGAAAAGCAGACATTCTATACCGCTCTTTATCACACGCAATTGGATCCGACGATATATGAAGACGTCAACGGGGAGTACAGGGGCCTCGATCAGAATATACACGTCGCAAAAGGCTTCACGAAATATTCGATATTCTCGCTCTGGGACACTTTCCGTGCCGAGCACCCGCTGATGGTTCTCATTCATCCGCGCGAAGACGCGGACATGATAAACTCCATGCTCGCCCACTACGACCAGAGCGTCGAGCATCTTCTCCCGATCTGGTCGCTTTACGACAACGAGACATGGTGCATGATCGGTTATCACGCGGTTCCTGTCATAGCCGACGCGATAATGAAAGGTGTTAAGGGCTTCGATTACGAGCGCGCCTACGAGGCGATGAAAACCACCGCCATGAACCCGCACTACGACTCCGTCAAAGAATACGCCAAGATCGGGTACGTGCCGTACAACCACGAGAACGAATCGGTGTCGAAGACGCTGGAATATGCCTACGATGACTACTGCATCGCTCGGGTGGCACAGAAACTTGGTAAGGAGAAGGATTTCTCGTACTTCATGAAGAGAGCGATGTCTTACAGGAACCTCTTCGATCCTTCGACGAAGCTGATGAGGGCAAAGGATTCAGACGGGCATTGGATAACGCCGTTCCACCCGAACCAGTACAACCCGACGATCACCGAAGGTACAAACTGGCAGTACACATGGTTCGTGCCGCAGGATGTTCAGGGGCTGATCAACCTCATGGGCGGAAACCGCGACTTCGCGGCGAAGCTCGACACCCTCTTCAAGCCGGGCAAGTCCGTGGAGAACTTCGGCGGAAACTCCGGCCAGATCGGCGAGTACTGGCACGGAAACGAGCCGTCGCATCATATAGCCTACCTCTACGATTATGCCGGTGAGCCGTGGAAGACTCAGGAACTGGTGAGAGAGGTCGAGACGAAATTCTACTACAACAAGCCTGACGGACTGTGCGGGAACGACGACTGCGGACAGATGTCGGCATGGTACGTCTTCAGCACGATCGGGTTTTACCCCGTGTGCCCGAGCGATAACTACTACGTGATAGGTACTCCCGGCGCGGAGCAGGCCACTATCCATCTTGGGAACGGGAAGGTGTTCAGGATGAAGGCAATGGATTTTTCCGCGGAGAATAAGTACATCCAGTCGGTTACCCTCAACGGGAAGTCATGGGACAAGACGTACATACCTTACGAAGATGTCGCCAACGGCGGCGAATTGATCTTCAGGATGGGAAGCAGGCCAAACAAGAGCTGGGGGACGGCCGCCGACAGCGTCCCGCCGTCGGTCTCGAAAGCGGAAGGCACGGGAAAGAATTGAACACGGATCTCACGGATGAAACGGATTTTTACGGAATGAAAAGATTAATGAAACGAATAATCCGTGTCGATCCGTCCGATCAGTGCTATCCGTGTGCTATCCTTCCGCAATCTCTTCAGCCGGGTCAGTTTGCCAATGCCGCGCCGGATTGCTGACTTAGCACTGGTGGACGATATGGGGACAGGTCAGTTGAAGTCGGCACTCGCTTATGTCTCCTTGTGGTGCAGCGGGCCGGGTTGACTTCT
Source organism: Bacteroidota bacterium (assembly GCA_021785235.1). The sequence continues at coordinate 1,214 of JAJYGB010000296.1, read as the reverse complement.
TCGGGAGGCTTTCCTGATTTCTGGAAAGTAGGTAAACGAACAGTTGTGCGAGGAAAACGGACCTAGGGTTTCCGGCAAACGCAGGATAGTTCTCATTGACAAGAACGAGATCGTTGGCGCGGCGCTTCGGGAGTATCTGGAAAATAGTGGCTACCGCCTAATAGAAGTTCTGCGTTCAATTGAGGACATGGACATGAACGCATACGATATTGTCCTTCTGAATTTGTCCTATTATCAGAATCACAAGGAAGTAGTCAATGTTATCAAAAGGGCCCTGAACTATGACATCGATCAGTTGATTGTCTTCTCAGATATGTGTCTTTATAAATGCTGTCCTGAACTTGGCAGTGAGAGGGTAACCGTCCTTTGTAAGAAGGGTGTCTGGAATTTTGGCGGACTCAAGTCCAAAGTCAATTCGGCTGGTTTGCGTTGCGGTCAGCAATGTAGCGGGTTTCAAGCGGTGGAATCAGATATAGCTAAAGTGGCGGATGAGGAACTGGAATTTCAGTCCGGCCGGGAAAACGAAGTGTTGGGTTTGGTTGGGAGGGGATTTTCAAGTGAAGAGATAGCTTCAAAACTTTACATTAGCAAGAGGACCGTCGATCATCATAGAGAGAGTATTTTAAGGAAACTCAATTTAAGCGGGATGTCTCAATTGGTAGCTCTCGCGGTTTATTTCGTGAATTCCTTTATCGAGTAGCTCGTACAATCTCATCCAGTGGGTGGTTGGCAAGCGCCGTACCGCGCAGGGGTTTCCTATGACTTATGCCCTTTACTCAATGTCGCTCCGGCACACGCTAAGTCCACCTGGTGAGGGCGGGGCGACATGCCAGATTTGAACAGGAGACACTCAGCAACGTCGTCTCGCCGTTAGATGGCAGGCCGCAGAAAGAATCTGCTTGGATTTGTCGCTGGACCCAGCTGCAAAATCAATTTACTTTGCCGGCAGACAACAAATTAACCGTCCTCTATCTTCCTCATGAAAATAGGCAAAAGTACCTATTGATTTGTCTGCGTGGCCGGGGGAAATTTATTCCAGTTGCTGTAAGGAAATGGGTACACGTTATTCTGGGTCGTGGACATAGCACATTGACCGATCTGAACGGTGACTTTCTCGTTTATCCGCTATGATCATTTGAGGCATTGAAAGGAACATGCGGATCTCGATGAAATGAAAATTGGTACATCAAGGGGCCCGCGTTGCATATGTCAAT
>JAJYGB010000520.1 GCA_021785235.1 Bacteroidota bacterium | reverse complement strand
TCCAAAGCGAGCGTAATATTCTTCATCGCTTCCCTTTTCACACATAATAAGTGTAACGTGGGTTTTTGTCAAGACGCGAACCGTGAGTTAGCAGACTTGAGGTCATAGCTGACAACCGTCGCCGGATTGAGCCGATCTGAATTCACATCATGTGATGATCGGCTTCCCGAACGCCCTGTTCGGGAAACGCATTGGAATAATTCTGTACCAACACGTTCGGAACGAGGAAGAGACTACCGGTCTATGCCGAGAGGAGCATTTTCGACTTGCCTAAGATTTATGTTAACGGCGGCAAGAGAGGTTTCCTGGTCGAGATCGACCCGGGGGAATTGAAGAGAACGCTGGATGTTGAAGAAGTCCAAGCTGGAATCCGGCCGTGTTAAGATCAAGTGCGCCTGACTTACTTGCTCGCGTAAATTCCCGAGAGTGGCCGGCGGAAAAAGGTCAACCGCTTCAAAGCAGTCAGCGATCGAGCGACTCTCCCGTTGCTATTAAGTCTGCTGCCAGCCCAGAGTGTCCACTATGCTTTCGTACACAAGATCGGGCTTGAGGTTCTTCATGCAGACCACCGGGTATAAATCTTTGCAGACGTCCCACTGCGTGGGCTTCGGATTACGAAGGGCACACCCTATACAGGGAAGCTCAGTTCTCAAAACCTTTGATCTGCCGGACGGATCATAAGGACCGGTATCGCCAGGATCGGTTGGGCCGATTACCATAAGTACGGGCGTCCCGACTGCTGTGGCCAGATGGAGCGTCCCGGTATCAGGACCTAAAAGAATTTTTGAGAGCTTCATCAGCCCGAGAAATTGTCTCAGGTTTGTCTTGCCCAGGATTGAAACAGACTTATGCCGCATATTGGACATTATCTTCTCGACGATAAGTTGGTCTTGAGCGATCCCGTCCAAAACGACCTCTGCACCGTGATCTTCTATCAACCGATCCGCAACCGCAGCGTAATACTCGGGGGCCCATTCGCGTTTGGATTCTCTTCCGCTGCAGCCCGGATGAATACACACAAGTCTGTCAAGTTCGCGGACACCGCTTGACAGCAGTATGTCCCTGGCTTGCCGGACCTCTTCATCTGTCACCGGCAGATTCACTAAGAGCGGTTGATCTGAAATTGTCCACCTGCGGACCGTTTCAAGTTCCGCGACAACCGCATGAACGCCGGAGGGCCATGCCACGGAGTGGTCTAGAAGTCGGCTCAGTTTATTATCAAAACCGACAGCATATCGCGCGCCAACCAACTTGGCCATCAACGTATAATGTGAATTCGTTTCCTGCACTACAACAACGTCATAGTGAAACTTTCTGAGGGAGAGGAAAAGTTTCGCGTGAGTCCACACAGAAAAGCGGGTCGGGATGGGGAAGAAATTGCTTATGATTGAATAATTCTTGAGAAGTGATGTGCTCTTTTCGCTGGCAGCCATATCGAGGTGCGCATTCGGGAACGTGGCGTGCAGCCTGTCAAAAACCGGGGTGACGAAAAGTGTATCTCCGATCAGCCCGTTTCTAATCACCAGAACACGGTCTACCCCCCCCCCCCACATACTCAAAAAACTTATCTTCTTTCAGGCTCATTTGCCCCTCATCACTCCAATGTTTCGTTCAAGACCAAGTGACCCTTCGTCAGTTCCGTTGACCCTTTACACGAGAAGTCGTGCGAACTGTTTGTGAGTATATACGAAGTGACCTGAAAAATCAAACACAGGAACGTGACAGTGACCTGCCGTTACGTCAAACTCAACCGCCGAGACACGAGAGACACAGAGAGTGCAATCCATTTTCTTTTCTCCGTGTCTCTGTCTCTGTGTTTTAATTCCCCCGGAAAAAGGAAACGCGGTCCGGAGGAGGCCAGACCGCGTTTAGGAGGAGCAGTTCGTCCGTCGAATGCTCAATGGACGAATCGATTCTCAGGGAGGAGGATCGAGCTCGTTGATATTGGAAAAACTTACGGCGTATCCAGTTTCACAGCCGCAGTGGCGACAGTCTCAAAGAAGGACTCGAGAGGGCAGCCGAAGCTGTCGCTGGTGTAGCAATAACCGGTTTCGCCTTTGAACTTGCAGGTCGAGCAGACTTCTGATCTCAGCGACAGCATATATTCTTCCCTTGAGCCGCCGTGCGCCGTTTCGAGCGCCTTGGTGACCTGGGGGAGGTAGAGTTCGAGAACACATTCCGCGCCCGGGCCGGCGATGCACTTTCCGTTCTCGTCGCTCTTCGAGCATTCCTTGCACACCTGGGAACGTATCCCATCGATGAACTGGAAATCAATTTTCGACATTCTCCACCTCGGTCTTTTTGCCATCTTTTCTTGTATTCCCAACCGCGGCAACCGTAGGTACTTTCACAGATGATTGTTCCGCGGTTTCAGACACGCTGACCGGCGACAATTTTCTGGACGCGCTCTCCTCGCTGAATCGCCTGTACATCGATATTATCAGCCCGATGAAGAGTAGTATCGTACCGGCCCACAGGAAATTGATCAGCGGTTTCCTGCTTATCTCCGCGGTTAAAACAGGAACCACAGCGGCCTGTGACATGTCACTGGAGTGAACGACCAGTCTCACGCTCGACGTGCTGTTCGGCCCGCCCATGCCGACGTTCATATCCATTATGATCAGCATATGTCCGAACGCCTGCGCCGGCTCGGCTTTCTGCTTGCCGTTGACGAAATTCAATTCCGGCGTAACCTGGATAGATTTGCCGTCCTTCGCGGCGTTTACGACCGCGCCGACTCCGAAACTTCCTCCCTGCTCCATAGCGGTGTGACTCGAGGTATTCATGTCGAACCTCACGAGCGTGAGCTGCGTGCCGTCGGCAAGTTTTGTCGGCTGTCCCTTAACGAGTGTAACTACGTCCACGCCGCCCTTCGACATGTCGGCACTGGTCCCGTTATCGACAGCCATCGGACTCACGTAGAGATCGTAGCTGAAATAGCTCTCGATGTCCGGCTCGCGCATGGTGCCCTGGTTGTAATCGCTGAAGTACATGACAGGCTTAAGGTCGGCTGAAGTGCCTCCGTTCTGTAAATGAACGATATAAGCGTCTTTCCCGTCGACCTTCGCGTTTCCGGTGTAGGTCAGCTCGCTTCCGTAAACCTTCACGGCCTTCCCTTCGGGAAGCTGGACGGTCGTCTTGGATTCGAGCGCCGTGGAAGCGACTATTCCGACGAACATCAGGGCCAGACCGGCATGCGCGATCGGACCGCCGATGAATTTCGGATTTCCCCTGACTATTCTCAGCATGGCGGCCGAATGAGCGACGAAAGCGAACGCCGCGACGCTCATTATAAGGATTGCCCAGACGTCCTTAACAGAGAGGAGCAGGGCCGCGATTGCAGTGAGTAATGCCGCAGCAACAGGCAACACAAGATTCTTTCTGAATACCTTTTTGTCAGACTTGTCCCACCAGACAAGCTGAGCAAAGCCTATCAAGGCTATAATAAGGAGCCCGAGCGGGAGGCTTGTTGTCACGTAGTATGAGGAGTCAACCGCTGTTGGTTTTCCCTGGAGCAGTCCAGTGATTATGGGAGAGGA
>JAJYGB010000378.1 GCA_021785235.1 Bacteroidota bacterium | reverse complement strand
ATCCCCTTCATTTCCTTCAGCTCCATCTTCCCCCCGCAAGCGGCGCAGTGCGCGTCCACCTCACGGTTGCCCGTACCGGTCAGCTTCGAATTTTTCCTCGGCAGGATATAATTAAACGCCTTCGCGATCTCCGGCACGCCTATCCTGAGACTGAACAGCTTGTCCCGTCCGAGTATGTCGAACACGTGGAGGATCTTTTTGTCTATCAGCCAGAAGAAAAGGTCGGACTTGTCCGACGTAACCAGGTTGGTGTTCTTGAGCTTCTGCTGGAGAAGGCTCATCTCCAACGTCTTGAACTCTTTCGACGACTCCACTTCCTTGTTGAGAACGTACTTGAAGAACTGAAGTCTTGCCTTGACCGGCTGTATCAATCTCAGTTCTTCGGAGGACTCCTGAATATCACGGAGCAGCGGAACGGTGCTCTCCACGAAGCCGTGGTGGATCGCGAGCCCCGGAAAATTCTTGCCGATGTAATCCTTCGCTTTGCTGTCCTCGATCTGTACGGGTATCACCACCTTATCGCGTTTCAGTTTTCCGAGAACGAACCTTAGCAGGGAATCCTCGGTAGACCGGGTGGAGAGATACTCGAAGTTTCCGACAAAGAGGAGCCGCTTTTTCGCGCGCGTCATCGCGACGTTCAAGAGTCGCTCGCCTTCCGATATGTCGTCGCTGTCTTCGCGCTCGTAAGTCGAGAGGAGGACGCCCAGCGGGAGGGGATTGTCGTCGACAAAATCGAAGACGATTACGTCGCGCTCGTTTCCCTGAAACGTGTGAACGGTGGCGGCGGAGATGACTGCGCTGTCGAGGTTCATGCTGCTCAGGACGCCGCGCAGGAATCTTGCCTGGGCCCTGTAAGGTGTGATGATCCCGACCGTTTTCGCGCCGTGCTTGAGGGCGTCGAGTCCGAGATCGATGGCCGCTATGCCTGAAAGGATATTCACGCGGCTGTTTGATGCCGCCTCGCGGAAAGCTCTTGAGTTGAGCCTTGATGTGTCGTAGAAAACAACCGGTTCCTGCTTCGGTTCGACGGACTTTATCTGCTGGCTGGCTTTCAGTTTTCCGGCGTAAATTCTGTCGTTGACCAGCTCCATTATCGCCAGCTGCATGCGGTACTGTACTTCGAGAGTGCTGAGGCGCGGATGCTCTTTGTTCATATAGCGGTGCATCTTCGTTTCACGGAAGATGTCCTTTGCCAGCACGTTGAGAACCTTTGTCGAGGCCTGCGTGATCGGCGGTATCTGCATGAAGTCGCCGAAGATGGCCACGCGTTTTTTCGCGAGCGACGCGGCGTAGACCACGTAAGGTACGTACAGCATGCTGGCCTCGTCGATCAGAACGGCGTCGAACCTTCGTGAGAAGACCTGCGATGCTATCGCCGCCTTTGCCGCGGTGCATGCCACCAGGTTCGCCTGCTGCACTATCTTGCTCTCCTTGCCGTAGGCTTCTTCTCTCAACGAGGATAGCTGCTCGCGCAGGCCGGCGAGCTTCTCCTGGCTCGTGCTGCGTCTCGCCCTCGGGTTCCTCATCCGGCCCATTATTCCGCGCATGTCGGTTTCTATCTTCTCGATAGACGCGTACAACCCGGGATACTTGTCGCGCGAGATATATGTAGGGAGCGACCATGGAAAATCTTCGAGTCCGGGCAGGCGCGGTATTCCGAAACGCACCAGTTTTCCCTCGAAGTATTCGTTTTCCTCCTGGAGATACTCGAGAGTCTTTTGAAGGGCGACGTCCACCGCGATATTCGTATTGGAAATTATGAGAACTTTCTCGCCGAGCGCGACAAGGTTTGCAGCGGCGAAAGCGAGCGTCTGCGTCTTGCCCGTGCCGGGCGGCCCCCAGACGAACGATACCGGCTTCTTCACGACCGCGCGAGCCGCGTTGACCTGAAATTCGTTAAGCTGCTTCGGGTCGAGCGTCAGGTCGCCGTCATTTTCACGATCGCTGTCTTCGTTGAACAATTCCTCGATCGTCTCCGTGTCCTTGTCTTCCATCCCGTCGAGCCGTTCGATGAGCTGCTCGAGAAGGAAGAACGGAGCCGTCATGAGAGTTGCCTGTTCGACGCTGTCGCCGATGTGGTCCTGCAGCAGGAGGACAAGCCTGTCGCCCTCGACGGAGATCACGATGCCGTGCGTGATGTTTCCTGAGACGTCGATCTCGACCGGCATATCCTCGCCGATTCTGGTTTCGTCCTCGAGCTTGAATTCATAAAGGAATTCTGTGTCGGCACTGCCGAGAAATTTTCCCGCCGCGATAGAATAGTTCTTAGAGGAGTAATTACGGAGAGCTTCGATCTCGTTCTGGAGGGCGGTTATGTAGAGCGAGATTCGCTTCTGAAGAGCCGCATGATTTTCGGTAATGTTCATTATGCAACCAATTTAGCACACGGGAGGCACTGATTGGACGGATATCCGCGGATTTTTACGATTATTCTCATTCACACGCCGGCAGACACAGCCTCGTTCGCATTTGCCCCAGCACCTTGAAGCTGTCCGGGCTGCCCCGGGTTGTCAGCGAGTTGTACCCCCAAACCGTGAGTCACCGCATCTTCTTTGCTACGATCAACGGCGTCTTGTAAGTCGACAGCGATCTGCCGTCAGGTCCCGTCACTTCCATGAACAAAATATACAATCCGAACCTGACGATCCTGCCGGAGGCATCTCTTCCGTCCCACACTATTCTACCCGTCGATGGCAGGACCACGTTGTCGGCCGGAGTGGCTATCAGCCTTCCGACCGAATCGAAAATTCTTGTCCGGATCTTCACCGAAGCGACCGGGAACGAGTAGCTGATAAAAGTGAAATCGTCACGTCCATCCGCGTCGGGTGAAAACGGGTTTGGTTTGACTGTGACCGTGCCGGTCGTTTGTCCGGCCTCGATGAAGAGACTGTTTCTTGCCCCGGGCGTTCCACCGGATTGCGACACGCTCGTCGACCAGCTTGTCTTCTCATTCGACGGTAGGGAAGGGTTGATCTTCTCGAGAGATCGTCCGGAGGTCCTGGCGATGTCGGCATTGTGCCACGATGGCAGATAGTAGACGCTGTCGATCACGTTTCCGCCCGGATCGATGATGACTATGCAGTCCCCATCGTCCAACAAGCTCATTGACTTCGAGATGTAAACCATGCCCGTGTCGGGCACAATGTCCAGGACGGAAGAGTCGGCGGCTACGACAAAGTATTCCGCCGGACGAAGCATCCGGGCGCCGCTGATCGGTTTCGGTCCGGCAGACGTAGTGTGAAACCGCCATCCTTTGAGATCAATGTCGTACCGCGATCCATTGAATATCTCGAAGTATTCGCCGGAAGATCCGTTAGTGAACATTATTTCGTTTATCACGATTGACGCCGCGGTGAAACCGATATTTATCCCCGCGGAAAGCGTGTCGTTCCGGAAGCGAGCGTCGTTTTGCATGATGGTCCTGGCGACAACCGTGTGGAATCCCGACTTCTCGAGTGAATAAGAAAATTGTTCGAGGATACTGTCCCCGGGGGCGAGCTCCGCGTCGAGAGGTTTCGTTTCCGAGTAGACGATTACGGAA
>JAJYGB010000342.1 GCA_021785235.1 Bacteroidota bacterium | reverse complement strand
GCATCGCGGCCGGCGATACGGTCTTCAGTCAGGGGCCGGCCCGGGGAATACCGGTAATGGTTGTGAATTACCTTTCGACGGAATCCTGCGCCGGTGCAATCATCGGAAAACCGGATGTGAGAATCGGAGATTTAGTCCACGCCTATCCTAGAGTCCGCGCAGCCGATCTCCAAGTTAGCCAAGCGGGAAAGGTTTCGCCCGATTCCGTGGTCGAGAGCCAATCCCCGCCGGCTTCACAAGCTGAGAGTGGGAGCGATCTCCAACCGGGGCCCATGTCCAGATTCTTCGGAGGATTCACGGCAAACTCTTATTCGAATTTCTCCAATTTCACGACTGGCGCGAATACCCAGCGGTGGAGTTACTCACTGAGCCTGAACGGCCAAAACGTTTTGGGCTCCAGAGTCTCATTTTCAAGTTATATGAATTATTCCTATCTGGGGAGCGACTGGAAAGGAGTCACCGCAAATCCCTTCGCCAATGTCAGAGTGTACGACCTTGCGGCAAAGTACGACGCCGGTGGTCTTCAGCTCTGGGCAGGCCGCCACATCAGTCGGGAAATTTCCGGAATCGGACCGGTCGATGGCCTGGAGGCACAAAAAGACCTGGGAGCTTTTTCTTTCGGTGTGATTGCCGGTTCCAGACCCGATTTCTACAACTTCGGCTATAACTCGAAGCTCCTGGAGTACGGAGGATACATCACCCGGAGCGACACATTACCGAACGCGACTATGCAGAACACAGTCGGTCTCTTTCAGCAGTACAATGGCACGAAAACAGACCGCAGGTTCATCTACTTCCAACACATAAGCAATCCATTGAACAACCTCACTTTATTTCTGACCGGACAAATCGATATCTTCAAGCTGGTTAACGGCGCCGGGCACGGTGACTTTTCTCTCACCGATTTATATTTTTCCACGTTTTATTCCCCCATCAGGCTGCTTTCCCTCAGCCTTTCTTACAGCGCCCTCAGAAACACAATATATTACCAAACATTCGGCAGCGCTGTGGACAGCCTTCTACAGGCTCAGAACCAGTTGAGGCATAACATTCGGTTGGGCCTATTCCTGAGGCCATTCGGCAATACCTTTGTCAACCTTGGGGCCGGTTACAGCTTCCAGCAAGGGGACGCAAGTCCCACGAGAGATGCGAGTATATCGTTTACCCAGTCGAGCATTCCCCTTCTCCGGCTGTCCGCGACACTTTCCTATAATAGAACGCTCAGTGGATTTCTCGATGGATCCATTTACAATCTGACGCTGACGAAGTATCTGAGCTTCAACTCCAGCAGCGTGTCTGCCGGTTATTCAAAGCTTTCGTACGATTTTAGTGGGGGGGGCATGGTTCAAAACCAGATCGACGTGAACATCAGCACAAGGCTCCTCGGGAGAGCGTATTTCAACATTTACTACCAGGGAGTATTCTCAGCGACAGCGACCTACGGATCATTCATGGGGGGAATCAGCTACAGGTTCTGACACGGGCTGTGAGACATCTCTCCTCTCCGCTGAATTTATTGGAACCCCACGCGTCATAACCAGCGTTTTGAAATACGTGGCGGGTCAGATTCTGAGTATCCGAATCGTACTACACATTTGAAAAGGACACAATGATCAGTTTATCGGACAAAGTCATTTTGATCACAGGCTCAACAGACGGGCTTGGTAAAGTCACGGCACAGCGCTTTGCGGCCAGGGGAGCAACCGTCCTGGTTCACGGCCGCAGTGAGAAGAAAGGCAAGGCGGCGCTTTCAGAGATCGCGAAGGCGACCGCGAGCAGCAGGCTCGAATACTATAATGCGAACCTGGCATCGCTTGACGAAGTGCGGGCGATGGCAGAATCAATACTATCAAAGCACGACAAGCTGGACATCCTCATAAACAATGCCGGCCTCGGAGGCGGTCCCAAGGGAAATGCAAAGAGAGAGGTAAGCCGCGACGGATACGAGCTCAGATTCGCAGTCAACTATCTTTCACATTTCCTCCTCACTTACATGCTTCTCCCGATCATAAAGGCGGCGGCACCTTCGAGAATAATTAACGTCTCTTCGGTCGGACAACACCCGATTGACTTCAGCGACGTCATGCTCGAGAAAGGCTACGACAGTTTCCGCGCGTACAGGCAGAGCAAACTTGCCCAGGTCATGTTCACCATCGATCTCGCAGATGAGTTGAAAGAGGCCGGGGTTACAGTCAATTGCCTGCACCCCGCCACACTGATGAACACGAACATGGTATATGAGTTCTTCGGCAGCACCATGAGCACCGTAGAGGACGGCGCCGATGCGTTGGAGTACGTCGCGACGTCGGAAGAGACGGCCACAATAACGGGTGCTTACTTCGATCAGAAGCGGCAGGCAAAGGCAAATCCGCAGGCGTACGATTCCGAGGCGCGGCGCAAGCTCAGGGAAATCAGTATCAGACTTGCGACATCAGACGGCTCGGAGGTTATCCCGTGATTGGTAGGTTAAACAACCGGCTCATAGACCGCGCGACAGTTCGGCCAATTGATCATCTTATTCATTTGTGCCGACTCTTTATAAGCCTTTTGAATTCTAAACTTCTGCCGCCAAAGTTTATCAAAAGGCCAATTTCCAGTTTGTATGCTTCGAGATAGTTGATCGCCTGAGCCAGGTGTACATCTTCGAGCTTGGTCACCGCCTTGAGTTCAACCATTACCTTACCCTCGACCATGAAATCCACTCGGCGGGTCCCTATTTCCTCATCGCCGTAGTGAATTGGCATTTCCAATTCCCGCTGGAAGTCGAGCCCTTGATTTCCCATTTCAATCGCCAAAGCCCTCTGATAGATGACTTCCTGAAAACCATTGCCGAGTGTCGAATGCACTTTCATGGCTGCGCCGATGACCTTGTGAGTTATGTCGGAGTGCTTATATTCCTCTTCTTTCATGTCATCGCCTCCATTGTCTGAACCGCGGATTTACGCAGATTAATGGATTACACAGATTAGAGTTTCTTTTCAATCTGCGACATCAGGGTAATCACTGTAATCTGCAGTTCAGACATTTTCCACCACCTTTATCTCCTCCTCCGTCAGCCCGTAAAGCTCATACACAGCCTGATCTATCTGCCGGTCGAGCGCCTCACACTCGCGCTCAAGGCGAGTCGTCTCGGCTTCAGTCTTGGCTCTGCTCAACTCTTCCTTCGCCGCCAACATGCGCTCGACAAGCTGGACAATGTGGTCGTGGCGGGCTTTGTCGGCGAAGTCTGCAAAATCAATTGTCCTAATCGGTAGCTGCTCGACAAATTGAGTAAAGTAACGGAAGAATCCCCCTCGCATCGTGGTACTTATATTCTTCAGGTAAAAGTCAAGCACGTTGCTGTTGAGAAGTGCAAGGATGTACTTAACCGATTCCCTGACAGTGTTCTTCAAGGTTATTCCATAACCACTCGTAAACGCAAAGTCACCGCGAGCATCAAGGGCAAAGGACGCTCGGTCGGCAATGTCGGGCACAAGTATTTTAGGATGTCCCATCAACTCTAAGTTCTTCGGATAGATGTATGCATACCAGTTGTGCCCCGTCATTCTACGGT
>JAJYGB010000197.1 GCA_021785235.1 Bacteroidota bacterium | reverse complement strand
ATAGCGGTGAGTCCTCTCGGAAAGATCACCGATGTCAATCTCGCGATGGAGGAAGCCATCGGTCAAAGCCGGGCGGAACTTGTCGGACGTGACTTTTCAGAGTGCTTTTGGGAGCCGAAAAAGGCAGAAGAGGGGCATAGGAGAGTTCTTACGGATGGGACTATTCGTGATTTCGCGTTGACGCTTCGTCATAAGTCCGGATTGCCCGTGAGCGTGATGTACAGTGCGAACATATATCGGAACGATTCCGGAGAACTGCAGGGGGTCTTTGCCTCTGTGAGGGAAAACTCCAAAGGCTGATGAAGAATGAAGTGTGACCGTCGACTCTTGGTTTTAGGAGTAAACGGCCACACTTTGGATTGCACACTAAGCTTTTATCTCCGACAGAGATTTCAGGATTATCTCTATTCCCTCATCGACTTCAGGTTGGCTTAAGTTTAACGGCGGTCTGAAGCGTATCGTGCGCTCGCCGCATCCAATTAGCAACAGCCCCTTGTCGAACACCCTGCGCCGCAGTTCCAGTCTCTTCTCCGCGGAAGGCATATCGAACGCGCAGAACAAGCCTAGTCCTCGAGGATTAATGACAAGCGATTGGTAGTCCTCACTCATCTCTGAGATTCTCTTCAATAAATATTCTCCCACCTTTGCCGCGTTCTCGACCAGCCGTTCCTCGTTGATTATCTCAAGGAATTTCGTGAAGCGTACCATGTCCGTCAGGTTGCCCCCGAAGGTGCTGTTGAGTCTTCCGGGTGTGGTGAATACGTTGTCATCCAGCTCGTCGAATTTCCTGCCGGCGAGCACGCCGCAAACCTGGGTTTTTTTGCCGAACGATATTGCGTCTGGCTCGATAAAATGCTGGTGTGCCCACATCTTGCCCGTCAGCCCTATGCCTGTTTGCACCTCGTCCATAATCATGATGATGTCATTCTCGGAGCAAATTTCGCGAAGCTTCTCAAAGAATTCCTTGCGGAAGTGATTGTCGCCCCCCTCCGCCTGTATAGGTTCGATTATCAGGGCGGCGATGTCCTTCCCGAATTCCGTTATCGCCTGCTTTATCTGGCTAATCGCGATTTCTTCCTCATGTTTGACGAAGTTGAGGTTCTCCTCGTTGAGCGGAAATCGCGCGGCTGGATTGTGAACGCGCGGCCACCTGAATTTTGGGAAGTATTTTGTCTTGATGGGATCTGTGTTTGTCAGTGAAAGCGTATAGCCGGTGCGTCCGTGGAACGCGCGTCTGAAGTGGATTACCTTCAACCTGTCTTCATCGTTGTCAGTCTTATATATTCCGCTCACCAGATTTTTTCTCATCCTATAGTCGAAAGCCGCTTTCAGCGCGTTCTCGACAGCGAGTCCGCCTCCCTCGATGAGAAAAGCATGCGGGAGGTAATCCGGAATCGCGACCTTGGAAAAGGTATCCATGAACTCGGCCATTTCTACCGTGTATGAGTCCGAGCTCGAAGGTTTATGCACGGAGACCCTCGCAAGTTTCTCGAGGAACTCGGGTGTCGTCATTCTCGGGTGGTTGAATCCGACGGGGGACGAGGCAAAGAATGTGAAGAAGTCGAGGAAGTATTTCTTCCTTTTTGAATCGAACACATACGATCCTTTGCTTCGCTTCAGGTCGAAAATGATGTCGAAGCCGTCAACAAGGAGATGTTTGCGGAGGATATCCATGACTCTTTCCGGGGTCACGCTTGCGGAGTAGGCGATAGTGCCCGCGCTGACATCGTGCTCCTTTTCTCTCGCGCCGGCGGCTCTGTTTTGTGTGTCATTCATTGTCATAAATCACCTTTTGGGAGTTTAGTTGTTCTTCCGGTTGTTGCCGGGGTTGTCGGAATATGTGTCTATTTGTGCTCGCTGCAGCCTGTCACTATAATCGACGTAGACGGTTTTTGTCTCCGTGAAGAAGTCGAAGGCGCTCGCGCCGCCCTCGCGGTGGCCGTTCCCGGTCTGTTTGACTCCGCCGAACGGCATGTGCGTCTCCGCGCCGATTGTCGGCGCGTTTATGTAAGTTATCCCCGCTTTAATGTCGCGTATCGCTTTGAACGCGTGATTTATGTTCCTGGTGTAGACGGCGGAACTCAATCCGTAAATGGTCCCGTTGAGAAGTTCGATCGCGTGCTCAATAGATCCGGCCTTCATGACGCTCAGCACTGGGCCGAAAATCTCTTCGCGGGCGATCGTCATTCCCGGTGTCACGTCCGCAAATATCGTCGGCTTGTAGAACCACCCTTTGTCGAGATTGCCTCCAGTTGCCGCCTCGCCACCGATGACAAGCCTCGCGCCTTCTTTCCTGCCGATCTCAACGTAAGAATGCACTTTCGCGCGCTGCGCTTCGTTGACGCAAGGGCCGACTTCCACCGATTCGTCAAGTCCGTTTCCGAGTCTCAGCTTTGAGGCGCGCTCAGCCAGCATGTCGATAAACTTCTCGTATATTTTCTCGTGAACTATCAGGCGACTGGTCGCGGTGCATCTCTGTCCGGTTGTTCCGAAAGCTCCCCACAGCACTCCGTCGAGCGCCAATTCGAGGTTCGCGTCGTCCATTACTATTTCAGCGTTTTTCCCTCCGAGCTCAAGCGAGACGCGCTTGAGAGACTTTGACGCGATTTCGGAAATTTTCTTCCCAACGGCCGTCGATCCCGTAAAGCTCACAAGTTCGACATCCTGGTGTTCCACGATCGCGATCCCGACTTCGTTGCCTCCTCCATGAACTATATTAACGACGCCGTCGGGCACGCCCGCCTCAACGAGAATCTCCACTAGCGTAGCAGCGGTCTTCGGCGTGTCGGAGGCAGGTTTGAATACGATTGTATCTCCCGAAACGAGCGCGGGGAAAATCTTCCATGTCGGGATTGCCATTGGGAAGTTCCACGGGCTGATCACTCCCGCGACGCCGACCGGAACCTTCATGGACATTGTGAATTTGTCTTTCAGCTCGCTTGGCGCCGTGACACCGAACATCCGTCTGCCTTCGCTTGCCGAGTAGAATGCTGTGTCTATCCCTTCCTGGACGTCACCGCGAGTCTCGAGAAGGACCTTCCCCATCTCTCGCGTCATTTCACTGGCGATTTCGTCCTTACGAGCTACCATGATGTCGCCCGCCTTTTTGACTATGTCCCCCCTTCGCGGAGCAGGGTAAAGACTCCACTCTTTGAAAGCTTGTCTTGCTGCGTCCACCGCCGCGTCGACGTCTCTGGCGTCGCTCTTCGGAAATATCCCTACAACTTCGTCCCACTCGGCCGGATTTCGGTTCTCGAATGTTCTTCCCGATATGGCGTCTGTTTCCTTGCCGCCGATGAGATTCCTAAATGCTTTTGGCATCATGAGCTCCCGGTTTAGTATGTAACGGAATGGTTTGTTTATCTGTATCTTACATCTTTATTGCCTTCGCGTCCTTGCTGAGAAAGAGAGTATGAATCCCGATACTCATGTCGATCATGGTGGCGTGGCAGCCGGGGTCTTCCGGCGCGTCACGCGCTAGATTTCCTAATTTGGACTGAAAAAAAGAACTATAGAAAGTATCAGCACGAGTATCGGAAGCAGTGAAAAAAAAGAAC
>JAJYGB010000348.1 GCA_021785235.1 Bacteroidota bacterium | reverse complement strand
GAGGATTTTGCCGTAGTGATCAATCTCGTAAATGAAATTGTCGACCATCGACTTTGCGAGCGCGACTTTGCCGTCCTGGAGGAGACCGAGCGTTATGAAGTAGCTATCCCAGCCGTACATTTCATTAAATCTTCCGCCGGGAACGACGAACGGCGTCGCCGTGATTTTGCCATCGGGCTTCCTGTACAACTTGAGGCTAAGGATGCCTGGCCTGTCGTTAAGACTCTCGACGTATTGGGGGGTAACTTTGGCGGGAAGCATTACGACTTTCATTTTGAAATCCGGCCTGCTGCGCGCCACACCGGAAAAGTAATCGTAACCCAATGTGTCGCCATCCGGAACGTAAACGTAATTGAAACCGTCGATCGTCTTTACCTTCTCATCCTTGAATATCTTCTCGAGGCCCGCTTCGTCGATTCGTCTCGTTAGGCCGGACCAGTAGAGATTCTTTATAGACTCCGCGATGCGCTGGACGGGCGGCTGAAAAATTTCGGCGCCGCTCAGGGTTAAGGTGTCCTTTCCTTCGTCCTCCGCAAGTTTCAGATTTTCGAGGAGGTTCGCGAGGTAGTAAGTCTCATCGACTTCATATCTGTGCCCGTCGAGCGCAGTCAACCAAAAGCGTCTGTTTCCCAGGTCGGTGTCGGGAATGTGCGGGTCATCTATTGTTATTCTCTTGTCGTGGTCTGTGTCTTCCTTTGCGATGAGCGAGTCCAAAGTCGGCTTGACAAGGACCTCTATGCTGGTGAGGTGCTCGTCCGCTGACTGAGCGAAGCCCGGTTTGAGCAGGAAGAGAGTGGCCGCGATCGTGGCAAGGATCAGAAGTAATCGCCTCATAAAACGTTCCTTATTTCTGAATGAGTCTTGTGTTTCCGCGCTCGACTATAGCATCATACAGCTTTCCCCTGAAATGCAGATTTGTAATTCTGAGCGAGGTCACTCCGGTCGGGAGCATCGGCTTATACTCCTTCACGAGGCCGCGCGATGTTATCCTGAGTCCGGTGTAGCCGAAAAGCACCTGTTGCAGGAAGCCTCCCGTACCTGTGAGGAAATTTGTCGACATGTTTTCTGGCGTTTCGGCAAAGACGTTAAATGAACCCCTGATATATGACCGGTAGCTCATTTTATAAAAATCTTCGAACAGAGTCCTGTCCCGGATTTCAGCGGCCACGATCTGGTAAAGCGTTATACCCATCATGACTCCAGTACCGTTTTTTTTCATGAAACCAAGAGCGTTCACGAGGTCGTTCTTCTTGACCTCATTTGGGACCTTCAGCTCAAGTGGATAATAAAGAAGCGGGACGACTGCTCCGAGAGACTGCGGAGGCGCGCCCTGGTATGTGAGGTAACAATGTCTGGTGCTGTCGTAAGGTATGTAAAGCCCGTCCGCGACGCGACTCCACATGGAATCCGGACGTTCACCGAGAAGCTTTGCCGCTCTTGTCGCTATCTCCAGGTTCCTTCTTGCGACCAGGTTTGTATAGGCATCGTTGTTGACGCCGATGAGTCCTTCATCAACCGAGACCACATGATCGATGTTATACGTCTTGTTCGCCGGATCATATTTGACCCTGCTGGTCCAGAAGTCCGCCGTTTCCTTGATAACGGGATAGCCGAAATGCTTGAGCCATGATTTGTTCTGGGTCGCGAGATAATACTGCCATTGGGCGAAAGCCACATCGCCCGTGACGTGATTCTCATAAAGCGCGTTCTGGTACGCGAACTTTGGACACGCCTCGTTTCCGTTCTCGTCCGACTCCCAAGGATACATCGCCCCCCGGTAGCCGTTGAGCTTCGCGTTAGCTTCCGCCGCGGGGAGCGCTTTGTATCTGAACATTACCATTGACCTGGCTATGTTGGGATGCATAAGAAGGAGAGGGGGAAACATCCATGTGTCTGAATCCGAGAAAATGTGTCCGTAGTATCCGTCGCTCGAAAGTCCCATCGGCGGGATGCCGAAGTCGCTCCCGGCGCGCGCGCTCGAAAGGAGATAAAACATCGAGGAGTGAATTACCTTCTGAAGTGCAGGATCTCCTTTGACTATGATATCCGTCTTCCAAAGCTTGTGCCATGCTGTCTCGCTGGATTTTAGGATAGTCTGGAATCCACTTAATGCCGCGTTTGATGCTGTGCGTCTTGCCGACAGCAACGGGTCTTTTGTATCCCGTGATGAAAATATCCCCACGTAGCGATAGAACCGGTAAATCGTCCCAGCCTTCGCGTTGAAACTAACAGTAATTGAGGGACCGACTTCCGTCGTGTCTCCGGTTACCCGCGCGTTGATGAAGCGTGGATACCATGATATGTTTTGGGCAATCGCGACTCGAACGGAATTCCCGTCCGGTTTCGCCACCACCGATTCAACCGCGCCGGTTTGGGCACCGTGTGCCATAAGATTCTCTATTGTCATGTGGCCCGGATACCAGACATTCGGAAGGCCGTTTATCATTTTAATGTTGATATCCGCGATCTTGGCGAGTTCCATCCTCTTCGGCTCGCTCCATTGTATGATGGGTAGTATGATTGTCACAGGGCGCGATTTATCTACTTTAGCCGTGAATTCCATCCCCGCGAGATTCGGGTTTGACCTCGACACGGAAAGGGTCGTTGAAATATCTGTCTTGTTACTCTTTTCGATCCAGGTATACCCGGTCTTTAAAACGCCGTTATACATATCGAGTGTCTGACGGTAGTCCTTGATAGCGCCGCCGGTAACATCGGTTTCGTTGAGCCAGCTACCACCGTTGAAGAAGTTCACCGCGTTCCAAGCGGGGAGGGAAGCTATTCGCGCTACATCTCCGGGATAATGCTCATAGATCCACGCCATATAGGAATGCGTCGGCATCGTGCCGAGCTGCGACGAAGATACGCCGATGTTTCCATTGCCGATATACGTGGGAGTGTACTTCACCGAGACGCGGTTCGCGGAAAGCTGAAAATCCTTAGGTTGCGCGTTAACAGCCGCTGTCGCAACGAGAAGGAGAATTAGAATGCAAGTGTGGAGTGTGTATCGTGCCATAGTGTAGCCTCTTTCTGGATCTTGCTTTAGATGAATACTTGTATCGCTGTGTCGGCTGATCGCTGCTTAAATGGCGCGATCAGAAGGATCTTCGGTCCGATCAAGTGAACCTGGCATTCTCGGACGGTGTGGAGTCGGACCGGTACCTGTTTTTCCGTCGCAGCGTTGTTTCGAGCTCCTCGCCCATGCGTTGCCGTAATTTACGTTCCGATGCGTTCAGCTTAATATAACGCTCAAGGCGTGTGTTCATCCATTTGCCGTTCTGCTCGCGTTCAGGTCACTTGAAATGGAATCACGGGTCTAGCCATTGCGTTGTTGTGTTCTCTGGAACTAGAAGAAGCGCGAGCAATCTCGCAACACAGCATTGCAGTTAGCGGCCGCGGTAATCGTCGATTGTACTCCCGCAATTGAGTGGGTGTCTGTCGTTGCGGAACTCGGAGCGACGAATGTCGTGAACGTGTGAGGTGTCGAAGAAGAAAGTGAGCTCGGATGTGGCACGCCGCCGCGAAAAAGGAATCACTGAGCGAAATAAAAGCCGAAGTTGTTT
>JAJYGB010000272.1 GCA_021785235.1 Bacteroidota bacterium | reverse complement strand
CATTGCTTTCGAAGACCTCGCAATTCTTCCCGGCCACCGTCATGGCCGGTAATTTCCTGATCTTGCCGGACTCCCGGTCCTTCTGAGTGCCGAACTCCGACCACTCGACGCGCAGCTCGGTACCGCGGGAAGCAGAACCCTGATTGTACGCCGTCTTTTGGTTGTACTTCACCAGGTACAGGTTCTTCCCGTCACTGAAAAAGCTCGAAGTGAGTTTGTCGTCGGAGTAGGTGTCTTTGCACTCTTTCATCCCATAGTCATCGAAGTAGACAACAGTCTTCTCTTTCATAGCGATCGACCCCATTTGCATGGTTGTCTCGAAGGTCACGATCCCCGACTTGACGTCATACTTCTTGAAAGTCGTTTGCGCGTCGGCCCCAGCGACAAACCCCATCACGATGAGAAAAAGCGAAAGCCTGCTTTTCATTTTATCCTCCTTCAGTCTGATGAACACGAACTGAGAGCGGGAAAACCGGCCGTAAGCGATCACGGACCGGTATAAAAACGCAAGAAGCCCTCAACACTGGATAATATAGTACCGGCCCGCGACCTAAGCCATGAGAGTCCGAGACTTCTCATTTCGACACCCCACGTCCCCTCTCCGGACAAAAACGGCCCCGCGGACTCCTCGCGATTGAAGTCTATGGCTAGGCGAGACGTCACTACTCCACCTTAGTCGCCATCCACCATGTCGTACCGCCGGCATCCTTCACGCCGGCTCTCTTGTTCTCATCGCCTTTCTTCACGGGTTCCTGGACGGAAACCGCTCCCGCCTCCAGGGCGAGCTTGTAAGTCTTATCGACATCGCGAACATAAACGTGCACGTTTGACGGTACCGGCGGCCAGCCGCCCCCGCCGTCGGCGAGCATCACCACCGTATCTTCAATTTCCACCTCCGCGTGCATGACCTTACCGTCCGGAGCGGGGATTCGCCGCAACTCGACGGCGCCAAACACCCTCACCAGAAACCCAATGGTGCCTGCCGCGCCGTCCACTATGAGGTATGGTGAAACCGAACTGTAGCCAGCGGGTTTATATGATCCGCTCATCGTGGTAGTCCTCCTCAATGACGTTTTGTTTCGACAAATCTCATATCTCTACAAATGATAATTAACCCTCTGATAGGTGTCAAACCGTACCGCGGCCATGGAAGACACTAAGACACGAATGCAACGGTCTACCCTGGTTGCCCAGTCCGAATTGCACCAATCTTTCATCGATGTATTCGCGGCATTTGTGAGGGGTTCAATTACCGCACTTCCCATCGAAGATTGATTCGTTATATCGGCGGAACGCTGAAAGCACATTATTCCCGGAAGCATTCTATTTTCGCGTCGTTTCGCGGGATCCCGCAAGGAATACACAGCTGAATTTGGAAAACTTTTCGTCACCAACTCTCGTCTTATGAGGGAATGCAGGACAACACAGATTCGGAATTGATAGCGAGGTTCAAGGCGGGAGACCTCTCCGTCTTCAATTTGCTCACGAGGATGTGGTACGAAAAAATCCTGGGCTTCCTGTACAGAATCGTGGGCGACATCGACGAAGCGGAGGATGTCTGCCAGAAGACCTTCATTACCGCCTACTTCAGGCTCCACCAGTTGAACGACAGCAATAAGTTCAGGACGTGGCTCTACCGTATTGCGAACAACAGCGCAATCGATCATCTTCGCGGCCGGAAGAACTCATTTTTCGGCAATGGCAGGCACGGTCCGGATGGCTCAGACCAGACATCGGATCTTCCGCAGACCGAGCCGGAAGACCTGGAAGGGAAAATCGACGCTATCGCGCTCCGCCGCCTATGCGAGAGAACGCTCGCTGCCATTCCTGATGAACAGAGGATCGTGATCGTGATGAAACTGTACCAGGATTTGAAGTTCACCGAGATAGCAGAAGTACTAAACGTCCCGGTCAACACTGTCAAGACGCGCATGTATACGGGGCTTCGCGCTTTGAAGGAAACCCTGAACAAGAACAGACTCATCGAGGAGATATTGAGAAATGCGATGTGAAGACATTAGTGAAGACTTTGCCCCGTTCGTATTAGGCGAACTGGACGAAGGCGAGAGCAGGGCAATAAGTGAGCATCTGGAATCGTGTGAGAAATGCAGCGCGGAAGTGGCACAGTACCGGCAAATGCTTCTGGCACTCAGCCGCTGGAAGGTGCCGGCCCACGGACGTCCGCCGAGCTTCGCGTTCCTCCCCGCACCACCCGTGGCGGGGCACGACCCTGATCCCCGGAAACGCCGCCGCAGAAATTTCGCGCGTGCCGGGATCGCCATTGCTTTCGTCGCGCTCTTCGTAGCCGCTCTTGTCGTCGGCACTAATATAAAGTATGACGGCGGGGCAATATCAATCACGGTCGGCAGGGCAAAGATCGGATATACTCCGACCGATTCCGCGACGATCGCGGCTATCGTCAACGAAGTGCGGCAGCGCGACATGCGTATCGTGTCAGAAATGATCGCTGGCAGTGAGGCACGCCAAGCCGCGCTCAACCGCGCGACGCTCGCGACTTTCTCGCGCCAGGTTAACGAGCAGCAGCGGAGCTACATCACCTACTTATTGAGTCGCATGTATAGTCTGCAGCAGCAGGATCAGATCGCTTACTACCAGTCGCGCGCCGCCCTCGACGGCATTGTCAAGCTCGCGAGCTCCGTCAGGTAGAGGCCGGCTCAATATATGAACACTTTGAGAAAGGAGCATAAAATGGTTACGAAGAAAATCGGTTTCGCTTTGAGCGCTATCATCAGCTTATTACTTCTAATGCCGGTGGTGGGGGCCACACAGGTAAAGAACGCTGATTCTTATTCGGATATTAGCATAATGAACAGCATCATCAGGGACCTTATGCGGGGCGCCTACGGAACATACGACCGGATTGATGTCTACGGGACTTATATCCCCAGTTACGGACTCTTGTTCATAGTAAACCCGCCCTACAAAATTGATTTCGGCTTTCATTTTGAATCATTCGATTCCGCGATGGAGCGGTTTCATTTTTCCATGCAGCGCTTCGACTCGGCCATGGCGAAGCTCGATTCATCCATGGCGCACGGCGGATCCGCGTTACCACGATTGGAACGCCCCCACGTCATGCTTAGGGTTCCGGATAAGACAAAAACGGATTCCGTTAACAATTACTCTGAAGGACAGTATGTGGCGGTCATGAAATTCCTGGAGAATTATGCTGATGCGGAAAACAAGCTGTCGCCATCCCAAAAGATCGGCGTAGTTGTTCTTGCGGACGGTGAATCGCCGGGACGGTTCTTCAGTGTCTCCAAAAAGGATGTTACGCTCTACCGGACAGAAGACACAACCCGCAGCAAATTCGAGCGAGACGTCCGGATCAGCTCCATAAAGGAAGATGGCGCGGACAATGCGATGGAAATCATGGCGACGATACTCGATAAGTCGGTCGGCCATTGGATTCCGTATGAGAGTTACCTGTCGTCCGCTCCCAACGCCAGGGGGATATACCTGAAGGGCCTTGGAGCATTTTTCGTTTGCAGAGCGGAGAATCTCTATCATGGAAACCAGTTCGATGTTCCCCCCGCTCTCTCGGATACCG
>JAJYGB010000528.1 GCA_021785235.1 Bacteroidota bacterium | reverse complement strand
CCGATCTTAGCGAAGAGAGTCGTCGCGCGTGAAATCGAAGTCGACGAACATGCCGTCCTTGACCGTTCGCATGAAGCTCTAAGAAAAATCATCGGGGTCGAGAAGATAAAGATTCATGTCAATCCTGCCGATGAAGAATATATACGAGAACATAGGAGCGAGTTGAGCGCCTATGCGGACTCCGTGAAAGAAATTCTCATAGAAGCAGACGGTAAAGTTGAGCGAGGAGGATGTATCATCGAGAGCGAACTCGGTAACATAGACGCACGCGTCTCAACCCAGTTTGAACTCATAGAAGAGGCTTTGTCGGGTTTGATCAAGTAATGAGCGTAGTCTTGGAACACATCGAAAAATACATCGACCAGCTGGACAGACTCGAACTCGTGAAAGTCAACGGCCGGGTCTCCGAGGTAATCGGGTTGGTGATCGAGTCGGTCGGGCCGACTTCCTCTTTGGGCGATGTCTGCAGCATAAAGTCCCGCGATGGAGAAGAGATATGCCTCTCGGAAGTCGTGGGTTTTCGGAGCAACAGGGTCCTTTCGATGGTCCTCGGCAGCGCATCCAGCATCAGCCCCGGAAGTGAAATTGTAGCCAGCGGCAAGACGTTTTCCGTGGGCGTCGGAATGAACCTGCTCGGACGGGTGCTCGACGGCCTCGGCAAACCGATGGATGGGCTTGGTCCGATCGACTATGAAGAGGTTCGTTCCATATACAGCGCGCCTCCCAACCCGCTTGAGCGAAAGAGGATCACACAGCCAATCTCGAGCGGCGTCCGTTCGATCGATTCGCTGCTCACTATCGGCAAAGGCCAGAGGATCGGCATTTTTGCCGGAAGCGGAGTGGGAAAGAGCGTTACGCTCGGGATGATCGCGCGGAATTCAAGCGCCGATGTGAATGTGATCGCGCTTGTTGGTGAGCGAGGAAGAGAAGTGAGAGACTTCATCGAGAAGGAGTTGGGCGAAGAAGGACTGAAGAAGAGTGTTCTCATTGTGGCCACGAGCGATCAGGCTTCTTTGATACGCGTGAAATCATCGCTGATAGCCACCACGATTGCGGAATATTTCCGGGACAGAGGGTTGGACGTTCTTCTGATGATGGACTCGGTGACGCGTGTCGCCATGGCGCAAAGGGAAGTCGGATTGACGATAGGCGAGCCGCCGACGACGAAGGGATATACGCCGAGTGTTTTCGCGCTCCTCCCGCGACTGCTCGAACGCGCCGGAAACGCCCGCAAAGGGAGCATAACGGGAATGTATACCGTCCTGGTCGAGGGTGACGATATGAACGAACCGATCGCGGACGCCGCGAGGTCGATTCTCGACGGGCATATTGTCCTGTCCCGCAAGCTCGCTTCCGCGGGACACTACCCCGCCGTCGATGTCCTGGAAAGCGTTTCCCGCGTGATGCCGGACGTTACTACTCCCGAGCATAGGAAGGCGGCTGCGGTAGTGCTTGACCTGCTCGCCGCTTACCGTGAGGCGGAGGACTTGATCAACATCGGAGCCTACGTCAAGGGAAGCAGCCAGAAGATCGACAGGGCTGTGGCGATGATCGAGCCGATAAGATCCTTTCTGAAACAGGGAATGGATGAAATCTCCGTGATGGATGATGCCATAGGAAAGTTAATGAACCTCACAAAAAACTGACGATGATTGGATATGGCGAAATTTAAGTTCAGGCTTCAGTCGGTTATCAAGGTAAAGGAAATACAGGAAAAGAAATTCGAGCGCGAGCTTGCGATGATAAAAAGAAAGATTCTCCAGGAACAGGCACGGCTTGACGACCTTCGCGTCGAGCGCGAGAGACTTGTCTCCTCTTCGCCATTGCATGGTAAAGTCAAGGCTGCGGACATGGCCATCCATCATGATTATATCCGCAGGATATCAGATGAAATACACTTCGAAAACGCGAGAATCGCCGTCCTCACGCAGTCCGAAAGCAAGAAGATAGACGAGGTACTCGACGTGAAGAAGGACAAAGAAGCCATAGAGCATCTCAAGGAAAAACAGTTTGAAGAGTATAAACGTGACCTGGACAAGAAGGAGCAGGTGCTGATTGATGCCGTAGCTCAAAGGGTAAGCGGTTAAAAATGAAGACGGCACTCGCATACGCGCTCGGATTCTCCATGACTTTCTCGGTCATCGCCGGAGGAATGTATTTCCTTTCGGAGAAGTACCCATGGATGTTTGGCGACACGCATGCGCAAACGACAGACAAGGGGGAGTCGAAGGCCGCAGTCCCGGCCGACGCAGGTATCGTCGGGATGGACGGCGGCGGGACATCCCAGGATTCAACCGGAAGGGTGAGCGAGACGGTCAACACTCTCAAGACGATGTTGGCCGAAAAGAACGACTCGATCGCGGCCAAGAACGACTCGATCCAGGGTCTGAAGGGTACGCTCTCTCAACTTCAACAGAAAAATTCCGATGCTAATAGCGTGATAGCACAACTACAATCCCAGGTCGATTCCTGGAACAGTCAACGGCGGAAGGATCTGGCATCGGCCTACAACGACATGGACCCTGCCTCCGCCGCCAGAATCATGAAAAGCCTCGATGACAGGGATATAATTTTCATTTTGTCCAGCGTTCAAAAGAAACAGGCGGCCAAAATTCTCGGCGACCTTGACCCGGTCCGCGCTGCAAAACTCATGATGAACCTGGGACGCTCCAAATGAGCGCAGCTCTTCAGATATCCGGCAATTCAACTGCCGGCACTGCCAGGTCTAATCTCAATCAACCCTCATCAGTAAGCGCAGGTGCCGCCGACCAACAATTCGGCGTGCTCCTCAGCATGCTCGACTCACTCCTGGCAAACAGTGGTCAGCAGGCGTCCTCGCAGGCGGACAGCTACAACGTACAGAACCCGACGATCGCCTCGTCCAATTTACCGGGCTCATCCGGAGCGGCTTTGGTGCAACCGCTCGTTGATTTCGTTTCTAACGGAGACGCAGCAGCCAGTCAGGGGAAGCCGGGGAAGACGCATTCCCATGATTCGAATGAATATCTGACGGCCGGAATCCCGTTTATTTCGCCATACCAATTTTTTGGAAGTTCGCAGAATCCCTCGAAGGAGAGTTCCACCAGCCAGTCTTCATCAGTGCCGGCCTCTTCGGACATTCTCACGAAGATCGAGCAGGAGATATCCGCTCTGATGAATAGTGGCCGGACACCCACCGCCGACGGCAGCATGCTTCTGACGACTGCCAATTCCGTTCAGTCACAGCAGAATTCGACCGGCAAGGACGCGGCCACGACACCGCAGTTCTCAGCAGTTCCGGAGGATAAATCCGTGAACGCGGATCTGCTTAGACTCATTTCCGCGGCCATGAACAGAACTCAGTCGAACAATGACATAAAACAGTTGAGCACTCTCTTCGACAACATGGAAAATGGCACGGCAGGAGGGAGCTTCGCCCAGAAATTGAAAGATATGACGGCAGGAGCCGTTGCAAGGCAGGCGGCTGACACTGCACATCCCAATGCCACATCAATCGCAGCTTCGCAGCAGGCGACATCTTCCGTACTTGATCCGAATGCTGCAGTGACGGCTACCATGAAGGCGGGCAATCAAGA
>JAJYGB010000354.1 GCA_021785235.1 Bacteroidota bacterium | reverse complement strand
AAACCCAACGGCTCCGCCCTTTGCCTTGAGAGGAGCCGCCGTGTAACCTGTGTGCCCTTCCAACCTAAATCTATTTGTTGGTTCCTTCGGCCAGCCTGACCTTGCTGTGCTTCCGGCTGTAGAAGAAGTAAATAATGAATCCGATCAGCATCCAAACAATCAAACGGTACCAGGTATCGAGTGGCAGGCCGACCATCTGCGCCGCCGACAGAAGCGCCCCCAGGATCGGGACTACCGGTACCCAGGGAGTTTTAAATGGCCGATGGACATCTGGTTTTGTATATCTCATCACCAGAACCCCAAGAGATACTATCGCAAACGCGAGCAACGTTCCAATAGAAACCAGTTCGCCCAGAATCCCTATGGGGAATAGTCCGGCAACGATCATCGCTACTGTTCCGGTCACGATTGTCGTAATGTACGGAGTTCTGAATTTCGGATGGACCGCCCCAAACTTGGGCGGAAGTAGTCCGTCCTTCGCCATACTGTAGAAAATCCGCGGTTGACCGAGAAGCATTACGAGTACGACCGAACTCAATCCGGCTATCGCACCTATCTTGACAAGCGGCCTCAACCAGAAAAGGCCCGGACCGGCTGCATCGATACCGACTGCCATCGGATCTGGTACCAGTAGCTCTTTGTAACTAACTAATCCGGTGAGGACGAGTGCGACTACTATATATAGGATCGTAGAGATGCCCAACGAACCCATGATTCCGACGGGCATATCCTTCTGCGGATTCTTCGCCTCCTGAGCCGTCGTGGAAACGGCGTCGAATCCAATATATGCGAAGAAGATGACTCCCGCGCCGCGAAGTATGCCGCTCCACCCAAACTCTCCGAAACTTCCCTTGTTGGGAGGAATGAACGGGACCCAGTTCGAGTGGTGGATGTAAGCAATGCCGAACCCGACGAAAAGGAGGATCACTGCCACTTTTACTATGACTATAATATTGTTGAACCCGGCAGACTCTCTGATGCCAATAACGAGAAGGACGGTTATGACTGCAATGATAAACATTGCCGGTAAATTGAGAAAAGCACCGGTCGTCACTATTCCGCCATGGGTGCCGACGTTCAGAGGCGCGCTGGCAAGATAGGCCGGTATGTTGATACCGAAGTCCTTGAAGAAGCTGACGACATATCCAGACCATCCGACTGCAACAGTTGAGGCTCCAAAAAGGTATTCAAGTATCAAGTCCCAGCCGATGATCCAGGCCAGGAATTCACCGAGAGTCGCATAGGCGTATGTGTATGCACTTCCTGCGATCGGTATCATCGAAGCGAATTCGGCATAGCAGAGGCCCGCAAACGCGCATCCGATGCCTGAGACGACGAATGAGAGAACTATCGCAGGGCCTGCGTATTGTGCGGCTGCCTGGCCGGTTAGGACGAATATCCCTGCACCGATAATAGCGCCTACCCCGAGGGTAGTCAGGTTTAGCGGGCCGAGCGTTCGCTTCAGACCATGTTCAGTGTCTGCCGCCTCGCTCGTCAGTTGTTCAAGAGACTTGGTAGCGAAAAGTGGTCCTGCCATTAATCCTCCATTCCCGAATTTCGCCGGTGCGAATCCGTTGCTTCAATTTATTTTTGTAAGGGACTTTTCCGTGCTCGCCCTGTATACGAATACCGCGGCGCCCAGCTTCAACAAATCCCAGTAGGAAAAAATCAAAAGTCCTTGTGTGATAGACAATCTCCAGTTATGGAGAAATGCCGCATCCAGGTAGAGGGTTCCGCAGGCAAAGACCACGAGGAAGCCTGTAAGCATCGAAAGGAATGTCCATCCGAGGGAACGGTTTAGGCCAACCGTCGCCCCGACGATACCAGCGGCTATGACAAATCCAAAGAGGTATCCGGCCGTCGGACCGACAAGTATCGCCGGTCCCGCCTCCACACCGGCGAACACAGGAAGTCCCGCTGCACCGAGACCGATATAGAATAGCATGGTCACTATTCCTGCGCGCCAGCCGAGAATTGCACCCGCCAGAACCACGAATAATGTCTGGAGTGTGAAAGGAACCGGCTCATGCGGAACATAGACCTTTGCGCCAAGCGCGGTGAGTGCGACAAAGAGCGCTATTTTCACGGCTTGTTCAAGCTCCGCCCTGCGCACGGAGCCGGACAGATCTAACGCTTCGGCATAAATCTTCATATTACATCTGACTCCTAAATTCTTGTTTCTTAATTGGATGGAAATCGAGAATCATACGGCTCGGAACAATCAATGGGAAGTCTTAGTCGTGGCGTGGTCTATTATGGTATGATCTGAATGGAGGATGAGTGAACCGTATAGAAAGAGGTGTGCTTTCATCAGATGAGAAAATATAACCTCATGTTGTGAGAATCAAGCTTCTTGAGGCGTCATTATTGTATTTCTCCAACCCGCAATCTAAGTTCTATCCATGGCGAATAGACCAACGCGAACCGAATGGCAGACTGCATTAGCGCCGCTATTCAAGAAATACGGCGCCCTGAAGCACCCTCTGAACTATAACAACCGGTACCAGCTGCTGACGATGGTTATTCTGTCATCGAGGAGCACAGATGTGCTGATAAATAAGCTTGGGCCTCCACTGTTCAAAGCATTCCCGTCAATGAAGGGGCTGTCGAAGGCAAAGCCGGAGGATCTCTTTCCATTCATCCACGGCATTACAAACTTCAATCGCAAGGCACAATGGCTTGTCTCGATAGCGAAGATGGTTGGAGATGACGCGCACATTCCGACTTCGATGGAAGGCCTTACGGGCCTGCCGGGAATCGGCAGGAAGTCCGCGAACGTTATTATCGGAGAATCGATCAGGCTCGATCCGAAAGGAGGCCGGACGCCCGAAGGCGTAATGGTCGACCTGCATGTTGCGCGCGTCGCACCGAGGCTCGGAATTGACGCAAATCCCCTCCGGGATCGATTTCATATACGCTGATAATTTCAATCTTCGCGTGATCGCGCGGTCGAATGTTCGAAGAAAGCAATAAATCCGCCGAATCGAACCAAACCCGACTCGACATCTCGACCCAACCGTCTTTCTGTCGAACCGCCTTCGTCGTCACCTGACCGATCGAGGTCGGCATCCGCAAGCCCGTCCGGTTGGCGACCTGGATCGCCCACCGCGTCGACCGATTCCCCACCCGCGCCGCGGTCACCGACCTCATATCAGGGGGGGATCCAATCAACAAATCGGGCAAGACGTCGCGCGAGAGCAACGATCCCGCGGCGATCGCCCAGAAGACCAAAATCCCGATCGATACCATGCGATGAGGCATCGGCGAACGTCCCCCCCGTGTCACGCGGCGTGTTAAAATCTTACGGCTTCGGGCCAAGGAAAGACAGATCGAGCCGTTGGTTTGTTCGAAAATAAGCTCTTTCTTCTCGTCGCCGACGACGCGGACACCGAGCACATCATAAATTTCGTCGAAGCTTCGTCCTTTGCGATCCATTTTGCGCACTATGGAGGTCACGTGCTTTTCGCGACCCGAAATTTCGGCGCTGATCCCAGCTTCCGCCAATGCCGACGTCAGCTCGTCGATGACGCGGTTCAAATAGCGCTCGCGGTCAACGCCACGACGCTCCAATGCTCTCACGATG
>JAJYGB010000405.1 GCA_021785235.1 Bacteroidota bacterium | reverse complement strand
AAAAGGCACGATTTCTCACCGGTACATCGACTAACAATGATTTGATCCGTGGTTATCTTCTCTTTTCCGTGATACCTGTGTGCCAATGCATCGATTCAAAATAGTCCGCTACTGGTTTCCCTGTGCGTATTTATCGTCGGTCATTGGAATAGTTTACGTCCAAAGTTATTTTAAAGAGTGTTAATAGCGTTTGAAGGAATCGACGGAGGCGGCAAAACAACCCAGGCAGAACTTCTTTCGAGCAGGCTTACCCGGGAGGGAATCCCTAACGAAGTAGTCCGCGAGCCGGGCGGAACAAGACTCGGCGAAGGAATCAGGGAGCTTTTGCTCCACCGGTCCGATCTCAAAATCGACCCCGTGGCTGAATTCCTGCTTTTCAGTGCAAGCAGGGCACAGCTGGTAAGAGAAAAAATAATCCCGCTCCTGGATGCTCGGAAGACAGTTATTCTCGACAGGTACTTCTATTCATCAGTCGCGTACCAGGGATTCGGCCGCGGAGTTCCGGTGAAAGATATAGAGAGCGTAAGCCGATTCGCCACCCACGATCTTCTCCCCGATGTCGTCTTCCTGGTGGAGCTCGACCTCGATGCGGCTTCCAGGAGGAGAGAACTGGAGGGGCGGAAGGCTGATCGCATGGAACATGCCGAGCTCGAATTTTTCCGGAAGGTCATTGCTGGATTCTCAGAGTGCGCGAAAAAGGAACCAAATCGATTCGTACTCGTCGATGGAAGGGCGTCGATCCAATCGATGTCGGAAATGATTTTTGATGAAGTTATTGAAAGGATAAAAAATGTGGCGAAGGAGAGAAATGCGCCGTAAAGCTCTTATGGTATTTGCAGTCGTTCTGATAACGACCAGTGTAGGCTTTGTCGTGATTCAGAACAGCGAAAGCTTCTTCGAAGTGAAAAGAAGCATAGATTTGTTTGGTGCGGTCTACAAGGATGTCGTCAACAATTATGTCGACCCCGTCTCCCCGCAGCCGTTCATGAGGAAGGGCATAGATGCAATGCTTGCATCGCTGGATCCGTACACGGTCTACATGGACAAGGAAAACAGCGGCGAAATAGATCTATTGACTACCGGCAAGTATGGCGGTATAGGAGTCTCGATCGGGACTGCCAACGGTAAAGTCATCATTACCGGCGTGATCGACGGTTACAGCGCCCAAAGGCAGGGATTGAGGATAGGGGATCAAATTCTTAAGATTGATACCACCGATGTATCCGCCATCAAGCTCGATCAGATAAGCAATATGGTTCGCGGCGAGCCCGGTACCCAGGTAACTCTGACGGTCAAAAGGGAGGGCGACGAACAGCCATTCCAGGTAGTACTTGTCCGTTCGGAAATAAGGCTCAAGGCGGTTTCATACTACGGAATCGTCGATTCGGGGATCGGCTTCATAAAACTCGATCAGTTCTCTCGCGGTTCCGACGATGAAGTGAGAAATGCGCTGACGGATCTCATGGCGAGAACGCAATTGAGAGGATTGATACTCGATCTGCGCAACAATCCTGGAGGCCTTCTGGAGTCTGCGGTGAACATCGCCGAACTCTTCGTCCCCAAAGGGAGCGTTATTGTCATGACAAAGGGCCGCGACGCGTCCTCCGACAAGAAGTATGTGTCCGACCATGATCCGATCGCACCGAATCTGCCGCTTGCGGTTCTGGTAAACGGAAACAGCGCAAGTGCCAGCGAAATCGTGACCGGTGCGCTGCAGGATCTCGACCGCGCAGTGGTTGTCGGCACCAACACCTTCGGCAAAGGACTGGTACAGACTATCCTCCCGCTCGATTATAATGCCCAGCTTAAGATTACGACGGCGAGATATTACACCCCAAGCGGAAGGTGCATTCAGAAGATCAATTATGACCGGAGACGCGACGGCGAAAGCGCTATTATTCCTGATAGCCTGAGGAAGGAATTCAGGACGCTGGACGGAAGAGGCGTGTACGAAGCGGGCGGAATCAAACCGGATTCCATCGTAACCGGGGACCACTATTCGAACTACGTCCTACAACTTCTGCGCGCCGGTACGTTCTTCAACTTTGCGACCGACTTCCGCTCCAAACACGATTCCATTCCCGATCATTTCACCGCAGGGAACAGCGTGCTCGAAGATTTCAAAAAGTATATCGAGCACAGCGACTTCACATACATATCACATCTGGGACAGATAATGGACGATGCGGATGAAGTTGCGTCGAACTCCGGTTACGACCCAGCCATTGAGAAGGACATCGCGGCGATCTCGAAGAGGATTGACAGCGAAGAGCATGGATTGTTCGAGAAGAATTCCAAGGAAATCTCCGAGCTCCTGACGGCCGAGATAATCGGACGATTCCGCGGCGACACCGCGCAGATCAGGTCGACACTGCGCTATGACCCTCAGGCAAAAGTAGCGGAAGGGATACTCGGGAATTCACTTCTTTACCTGCGGATTCTGGGACTGACTCATTGATTATGCGCGGCTCGAAGGTTAAATTTGATGCAATCAAACAAGGAAACGAAGGAAATGTCTAATACAGCAGCAGCTGAAGCACCGACATCATTTTCAAGAGGACTCGATGGGATTGTAGCTGGTCAATCTTCGATCTGTTTCATTGACGGACAAAAAGGCGAACTCGTCTATCGCGGAATAAACATAGATGAACTCGCAACAAACGCGAGCTTTGAAGAAGTAGTATACCTGCTGTGGCACGGAAAACTTCCCAAGCAGGATGAACTCCTGAAGTTTCAGAAGAACCTCGCATCAAACCGGAGCCTTCCCGAGCCGGTCATCGCCTTCCTGAAGGGCGTTCCTAAAAAGGCAAACCCGATGGATGTCCTCAGGACTGCCGTTTCTCTTCTCGGACTTCATGATGAGGAGACGAAGGATAACTCGATTGACTCGAACTGGCGCAAAGCTGTTAAACTTGTCGCCAAATTTCCGACAATCGTCGCGAACTTCCATACTTTCCGCGCGAACGGGGATTACATTAAGCCCGATTCCGCGCTTGGACATTCGGCGAATTTCTTATACATGATGAACGGCGTGGAGCCCGGCGAGATGGCTTCGAAGACTTTCGATTGTGCCCTGGTGCTCCACGCAGATCATGAGTTTAATGCCTCGACATTCTCCGCAAGAGTGACCGCGGCGACGCTATCAGATATTTACTCCGCGATGACCTCGGCGGTTGGCACACTTAAAGGGCCTCTCCACGGTGGCGCGAACGAGAATGTGATGGAGATGCTTCTCGCGATCAAAAGCCTGAATAACGTCGATTCCTATCTCCAGAATATTCTCGCGGAGAAAAAGAAATTCCCCGGGTTCGGCCACCGCGTTTACAGGGTTGAGGATCCCCGCGCGAAGCACCTGCGCAAGTTTTCAAAGAAACTGGCAGAGACGATCGGCAACCTCAAATGGTACGAGATGTCGGAGAAAATCGAGGAATTTGTTAAGAGAGAGAAGGCCCTGGTCCCGAACGTGGACTTCTACTCGGCCTCGACTTATCACTATCTGGGCATCCCTACGGATCTTTTCACGCCGATCTTTGGCGTGAGCAGGATAGCAGGGTGGACCGCTCACGTGATGGAACAGTATGCCGACAATAGG
>JAJYGB010000027.1 GCA_021785235.1 Bacteroidota bacterium | reverse complement strand
GAACCCGGCGGGCAAAGAATTCCTGGTTGCCTTCAATCATGCCGGGCCGATCTCCCTAAGACTTCCCAGGGCGCTGATCATCTCGTACGTCCTGCATGTGTATTCCGCCTACAGATCCGCTGAACTATTCGATGTTGTAAAGAAACAAGGGGCTGCGCTGGAGACGCTCTACAACAACTCCGTTTTTGGTCTCATGACGCTTTCAGAGGAGGGTACGATCCAAACCGCGAATAGAATCGCGATACAAATGTTCGAGGACGATAATCTTAAGGGAAAGAAGATGCGCGATCGCCTGGTTCCGGAGGATGCAAGCAGACTGGACGATCTTCTTGCAAGCGTCGCTGCGGTGTCAAAGGAGAAATTCGTAAGGTTCTCGGCGGAGATCAAGGGAACGCGCGGCCGTAGTAATTTTGAGTTCGCCATCCAGTTCGATCCGGCATCGATGATATTCTACGCGACAGTCCAGGACACGAGCGATCGCGGGTACTATGAGAACTACGCGACGAACGAGAAGAAGATCGAGACGCTGGAGAAACTCGCTTCTTCTCTCACGCACGACCTGAACAACATCGTCGGGAGTATAACCGGTTACGCCGCGCTTCTCAAGAGGAAGCTGCCGCAGAACTCGAAAGAGCATCATTACGCGGAAATAATTGAGAACTCCTCGAGGAGAACAACCGAGCTCGTGAAAGAAGTCCTCGGCTTTTCCCAGCTCGATACCAAAACCCTTGATGTCGTCGACCTGAACGGATTCTGCAGCGATATCGCCGCCGAATTCAGGAAGATGCACGGAGACCGGTACTCCGTCCTCATGACACCGTTCGGTAAGCCCGTATACTCCCGGATCAGCACGTCTCAGCTCAGGCAGGTTTTGATGGCCGTTCTCACCAACGCCGCCGAATCGATGGAAAACGGCGGCACCGTTAGGTGCGTTGTAAGCCCAGGAACAATGCCGAAGTCCGCCCCCGTTCACGTCGGCGGCGGGGATTACTGTTATGTGGAAATCGAGGACCATGGACTGGGTATGGACGATACAATAAAGAGACGAATCTTCGAACCCTTCTTTACAACGAAGCGCGTCAAGATGTACACGGGACTCAGTCTCAGCATGGCGTTCAACATTGTGAAGCACCACAAGGGTTACATCGAGGTTGATTCAACGCCGGGCATCGGAACTAAAGTCAGGATATTTCTTCCGCGCTTCTCCGAGAAAGGAGCATTGCCCGAAGAACATATGACGGCAAATACGTTCGAACCAAAAGGCGTGAAGGTTCTCGTAGTCGACGACGAAGATGACGTGCGCCAGCTTGGTTACGACATTCTCAGCGAACATGGCTACACCGTCATCACGGCCAATGACGGCCTGCAGGCCCTCGAAAGTCTTAAGCAGAATCCCGACATCAGCCTGGTTGTGCTCGATATGGTTATGCCGGGGATGGGTGGAAAGGACACCTGCCTTGAGATTAAGAAGTTATCCCGCGCTCCAAAAGTATTGATCTGTACGGGCTATAGCGAGCTCGCTGATCTCGAGAGCATTCTTGGAAAATATGCCGATGCGTTCATTCCGAAACCCTATAGCACGGGCGAGATGACGAAGGTTGTTGACCACCTCCTTAGTGCTTCAGCCGGCTGAGCTGGGACGACGCCAGCCGGCCCTTTCGCAATCCGAGCGGAAGTGATCCCGTCCGACCTTTCTTATGAGTAAGTCATCAAAAGCTGGGCTTAAACCAATTTCTCAAGGCCCTCAGGCGCGGCTCCAGCCAATTTTTGGAAAACACCAAACAAAGTTTGTGTTGAAGTCAATTCTTAAGCTAAATTTCTTGACTTTCCTGAAGCTTGACGATAATTTGCAGGTCGACTCTCTTGCCGCGTGGAGGGTAGAGGGTCTGGGATTCTTGTCGTTGAAGCGTTTCTGGCAGTAAAATTTACCGTTTAAGCTGATGAGGCTAAAAAGCCGGTTACCACGACCGGCGAGGGCAAGAACGGCGTACTATTCAAGATAAATTGGAGGAGTCGCATGGGATACACTGATACGTTCGTCATGGAAGATACCAAGGCACAGTCAAAGTGGGGCGGCCTCGTCGTGAGGCGTTACTATACCAAGAAAGGGATTCATCCGTTCGATGAAATAAATTGGGAGAAGCGAACGGCTGCAATCTCGAACGAAAAGGGGGAGATAATTTTCCAGCAGGCGGATGTAGAGGTCCCGGATTTTTGGAGCATGACAGCCACTAACGTCGTCGTGTCGAAATATTTCCACGGTCAGCTCGGGACTCCCGAAAGAGAGACAAGTGTGAAGCAGCTTGTCGACCGGGTCGCACGCACGTTCACCCAATGGGGAATACGCGGCGGCTATTTCGCTTCGACCGAGGACGCCTCGGCTTTCTACGATGAACTCACATTTATCCTTGCCAACCAGTATGTCTCTTTCAACAGCCCGGTGTGGTTCAACGTGGGCATTGAAGAAAGACCGCAATGCTCGGCATGTTTCATCAACTCCGTCAGAGATACGATGGAATCAATCCTCGATCTCGCGAAAACGGAGGGAATGTTGTTTAAGTGGGGAAGCGGAACCGGCACGAACTTCTCGAGCCTCCGTTCCTCAAAGGAAAGGCTTTCCGGTGGTGGTACTGCTTCTGGTCCGGTTTCGTTCCTGCGCGGTTTCGACTCATTCTCGGGAGTGATCAAATCCGGCGGTAAGACGCGCCGCGCCGCAAAGATGGTGATACTCAACGCAGATCACCCCGACGTGCTCGACTTCATCAGAAGCAAATCAGAGGAAGAAAAGAAAGCCTGGGCATTGATTGACGCGGGTTACGACCCCGGCTTCAATGTCCCAGGCGGAGCTTACGATTCGGTCCAATTCCAGAACGCAAACCACAGCGTCCGGGCCACAGACGACTTCATGCGCGCAGTCCTGGAGGACAAAGACTGGTCCACGAAAAACGTGAGGGATGGCAAATCCGCCGGCACGTACCCCGCACGCGAACTTATGCGAGAAATCGCAGAGGCGGCCTGGATCAGCGGCGATCCCGGAATGCAATTCCACACGACGGTGAACGGCTGGCATACTTCTCCCAACACGGCTCCGA
Organism: Bacteroidota bacterium; assembly: GCA_021785235.1. Next base: position 506 of record JAJYGB010000027.1, on the reverse strand, counting down.
TCAACGCATCGAATCCGTGCAGCGAGTATATGTTCCTCGATGACAGCGCATGCAACCTCGCTTCCCTGAACCTGATGAAATACAGGAAGGAAGACGGCTCGTTCGACGTGGATTCTTTCCTTCATTCCGTAGAGATCACGATCACTGCACAGGAAATCATCGTCGGCAACGCGAGTTATCCGACCAAGTCCATCGAAAAAAACAGCCACGCATTCAGACCGCTGGGAATCGGATACGCGAACTTAGGTGCACTCCTGATGTCGCTTGGTCTGCCCTACGACAGCGACGCCGGCAGAGCATATGCCGGTGCGATCACAGCACTGATGACGGGAGAAGGCTACAGACAGAGCGCACTGATCGCGAAAACCATCGGCCCGTTCGAAGGATACGAGGTCAACAGGGAGCCGATGCTGGGCGTTATTAGAAAACACAGAGCCCACGTCGACAAGATAAAGGCCGACGCAATCCCCGAGTATCTTACCGAGACGGCGACAAACGTGTGGGAC
>JAJYGB010000339.1 GCA_021785235.1 Bacteroidota bacterium | reverse complement strand
GCTTTGCAGGCCAGAGTAAACAACTATGTTGTGAAACCGTTTACTCCTCAGGTGTTGAAAGAAAAAATCGACCAAATCTTGAAAACGACTTTATAGAGGGGAATCATGAACACCAAAAATCTCGGTGGAATCCTGGACAAAATAAATGAGCTGCGCGCGCTCTTCATATTCGGTCAAAGAGTAATACCGTTTCTGGAAGAACTATTTTACTTCGTCAACGACATAGTTCCCGTGCTCGAAGAAATAAACGAATCAATTTATGAAAGCGCGAACAAAATGCCGCGCGCATCTTCTCAGCTCAACAAGGTCACACAAGCGACTGAGCTTGCCACGACTGAAATACTGGACAACCTCGACGGCGTTCTCTCCAAGCTTAACGCCATCGGTTCCCATTTCCAGACCGCTACGAACGACCTGGCTGCGGTAGAGAGCCTGGACGAACAGGAACTCAAGATGCTGAAATCGTCCCTGAAGGGGAGTAACTCCGAGCTGCTCGCAAAGCTCACGGAAATACATGAGCAGAAGGACTATCACATCAGGGCCCTCAGGTCCAACGCCGGCGGACTTCAGGACAGTCTCCAGGACATACGCAACAAGGCCAATGACATAATGATCTCACTCCAGGTGCAGGATATCACCTCTCAACAAATCGCGTCGGTCAACCACTTGATTCAGTCAGTGCAGGACAGGCTGGCTAACCTTATCGACAGATTCAAGATATCCGGGGCAGATCTAATCTCTGAAATCGAGAAAGTGGACGGGCGGACATTTGATCCTCTCGCAACGTACGACAGATCCGGAAACGCGCAGCGGGATGCGGACCAGGTTGTGCAGTCAGTTGGAGATACGACGCCTCCTAAGGCTCCGCCCAGCAAGACCGGTTCCGGCCACACATCACAGGATGAAATAGACAAATTGTTCGGTAAGGGGGCTTGAATCGAAATGGCGCAGCACGCGATGTTCTCGGACGATATGAAGGAAATTGTAGAGAGCTTTATCGTAGAGACCAACGAAATATTTGAAAAGCTCGACAATGAGCTCCTTGAGATTGAAAAGAGACCGGATGACAAAGAGCTCATTAACTCCATCTTCCGCGCCGTACATACCGTAAAAGGAACCGCAGGCTTCCTCAGCTTCGAACAGATGAGCGTTCTCGCGCACAGGTTCGAAGACGTATTAAATAAGATGCGACGAGGCGAAATTTCCTTCCAGCCCGCGATGCTCGACGTGATGCTTGAAGCTTTCGACCTGATGAAGGTCTTGTTGAAACAAGTTGTAGACCAGAACATCAGCGACATCGATCTCACCCCGACGATAAAGAAGCTGGAGATCCTTTCTAAAGGAGAACTCCCTTCCAGCCAGCCTGCCGCGAAAACTGAACCAAGCGAGGCCAAAGACATCCCTTCTGCATCGCAGGCCGCGAAACAGGAACCGGCAGCCGAGACACTTGAAGATACCTCTTCCCCAAGGCCAAGCGAATCTCATCAGACCGAGCAAGGAACGCAGCCACAACACTTGCAGCCACCGAAGAGCGAGAAGAATATCACCGACACTACGATAAGGGTTGATGTTCAACGACTCGACCATCTCATGAATCTCGTCGGAGAGCTGGTGCTCGGCAGGAACCGGCTTTCCCAGATTGTCTCCCTCGACAGGAACGAGGATGGCCGCGAAGACTTCTCTCATCAACTTAATGACACGGCGGCACAGATAGATTTCATTACGACGGAACTTCAGACAGCTGTAATGAAAACGAGGATGGTCCAGATAGGGAGGGTCTTCAACAGGTTTCCAAGACTCGTGCGCGACATCGCCCGCGAATTTTCCAAGGAGATAAGCCTCGTTATCAGCGGTGAGGAAACCGAACTCGACAAATCGATTATCGAAGAAATCAGCGACCCGCTCGTGCATTTGATCAGGAACGCCGCCGATCATGGAGTTGAATCCGCAGACGTCAGGGAAAAATCGGGCAAGACGCGGCAAGGAACAATAAGCCTTTCAGCGGGACACGAGGGTAATCATGTTATAATTGAAGTGAGGGACGACGGCGCCGGAATTGATCCGGAGAAACTCAAACAGAAGGCGATTGAAAAAGGGATCATCACGCCGGAAGAAGCGCACGACATGAAGACAGAGGATACCTATGGCCTGATTTTCCTACCCGGCTTCAGCACCGCTCAAAGAGTGAGCAGCGTCTCCGGACGCGGGGTGGGCATGGATGTAGTGAAGACAAACATCACCAAATTGAACGGCATAATCACTGTTGAATCCGAAGTGGGCAAAGGGACAAGATTTACGCTGAAACTCCCTCTCACGCTGGCAATCATCCAGGGGCTCCTTGTCGGGGTCGGAGGCGAAACTTTTGCCGTACCTTTAAGCTCGGTTCTCGAAGTTGTCCGCACTTCCCGCTCCGAAGTCTCAACGGTAAACGGTCGTGAAGTGATCAGATTGCGGGAGACGGTCCTGCCGCTTGTTGACATTTCAGAAATACTCAATGTTCCAGGAAGAGACACGGGTGTCAAGGCGTTTTACACCGTCGTCGTCGGTGTGGCAAACAAGAAATTCGGAATTGTGGTTGACCGGCTGATTGGTCAGAAAGAAATCGTGATAAAGCCTCTCGGCGCTTACCTGAAGAACATTCCCGGAATAGCAGGTTCCACGATATTAGGCGACGGCAGAGTAATCATGATAATCGATGCGGGCGAGCTTTTGCGTCTCGTCGAGAAATCGACAAAGGCCGCCACAACGAGCGAAGCGAGAGCCTGAAATGTCTACGATCAGAGTGCTCGTTGTCGATGACTCCGCGTTCATGCGCAAGGCTATATCCATGATGCTTGGAGACGATCCAGAAATAGATGTTGTCGGTACCGCGAGGGATGGGATCGACGCGATTGAGAAAGTGAAGCTGCTCCATCCTGATTTAATGACTCTCGATGTCGAGATGCCCCGGATGGACGGGATCACCGCGCTAAAGAAGATCATGCGCGAAAACCCTCTTCCTGTCCTCATGGTTAGCTCTCTCACCGTCGAAGGCGCCCGCGCGACAATAGACGCGCTCTCGGCGGGAGCAGTGGATTTCATACCGAAGCAACTCTCATATGTCTCGCTGGATATCACAAAGATCAAGGGCGAGCTTATTTCAAAAGTAAAGGCGATCACGCGAAGCAGGTTCGGACAATTCTCGACGCATCTTACAAACAGGATATCGAATTTTCCCAGACCGTCGCAGCTGAAGACATCCGGCACCCAGATCGTCACCATCGGCATTTCCACGGGCGGGCCGTTCTCTCTCCAGAAAGTCATTCCTTCGCTTCCTGTGGATTTCCCCGTCCCCGTCGCGATCGTTCAGCATATGCCGCCGCAGTTTACAAAATCACTCGCGGAAAGACTCGACTCGATCAGCCGGCTGGAGGTATGCGAAGCGGAAGACGGTATGAATTTGAGCAGCGGAAAAGTATACATCGCGCCCGGCGGGCTTCATATGAAGTTCACAAGAACCGGCGGTCTTCCGAAGATTGTCATCTCGAAAGATCCGGGCGACACGCTCCATCGCCCTTCAGTTGATGTAATGTTCTCATCAGCGAACGAAGTGTTCGGGGGACGCGTGCT
>JAJYGB010000253.1 GCA_021785235.1 Bacteroidota bacterium | reverse complement strand
GAAGATCCTCATGCTCGAACCCAATCTCAACTTCAGGGCGACAAAAGGCGACGAGGCGGCGAAGGCCGCTGTCCGCGACGCGTTCGCGCAGTCTGTGCTGTGGGGATTTAAAGTCGCGGCGGAGAACGGTGACACTGTGCTCGTCGACGCGACGGATTTCTTCCTCCACGACTGGCATCACGTCGACCGCACGCTTCGTGAGGAGAACCAGGGCGACTACCGGATCGATCTCAGCCGGTCTGCAATGTTCCTCCCGCGGACGAAAGATTTTCCGGACAACTCGGAGTTCGAAGCCGTCCTAACCTATAAGGGCACAAATCCCGGCAAGTATGTCATGGAAGTTGTGCCGAGCCCGAACTTCATGACCGTCCACGAGCATTATTCCTTCGTGAAACTTCCTGACGACGGCTATCAGCCGCGCGCCTTCGATCCTCGGGCAGGATACTTCGACGTCGAGTACATGGATTTTTCCGCGCCGCTCGGCTCGACATTACACAAGAGGCTGATTATTCGTCACTGGCTTCAGAAGAAGGATCCCAACGCCGCCGTCAGCGAGCCGGTCAAGCCGATCGTCTACTACGTCGACAACGGCGCGCCGAAGGACGTCCGCGATGCGCTCATCGAAGGTGCAAGCTGGTGGAGCAAGGCGTTCGAGGCGGCGGGATTCAAGAATGCGTTCATCGTCAAGGTCCTCCCCGATAGCGTCGACCCGATGGATATAAGATATAACGTCATACAGTGGGTCGATCGCTATACGAGAGGCTGGTCTTACGGCGCTTCTATCGTCGATCCGAGAACCGGCGAGATCATAAAGGGACAGGTGACACTCGGCGCGCTCAGAGTGAGACAGGATTATCTTATTGCAGAAGGACTCCTCGCTCCTTATGCGAAGGGAAAGCATTTGAAGGAGTTGATTCATCAGTTCGTGCTTGCGAGGATACGCCAGCTCGCCGCGCACGAGACAGGCCACACGCTCGGGCTCTGCCACAATTTCGCCGCAAGCTCCGACCATCGTGCATCGGTCATGGATTATCCTTATCCGAAAGTCGAGATCAAGGACGGGAAGCTCGACTTGTCGGATGCTTATGCCGTGGGCGTCGGGCCGTGGGACATAGATGCCATCAAGTACGGCTACGAGGAATTCCCGAAAGGGACGAACGAAAAGAAAGCTCTGGATAATATTATTGAGCAGCGCATAAAGAGCGGAATACCGTTCCTCTCCGACGAAGCCGCACGTCCCGCAGGCAGCGCGAGCCCGATAGCGCATCTCTGGGATAACGGCTCGAACGCCGTGGATGAGCTCAACCATGTCATGCAGGTCCGCGCGATAGCGCTGAAGAATTTCGGCGAGGACAACATCAAGATCGGAAGGCCTTTGGCTCATCTCGAAGATGTTCTCGTGCCGATATACATGTTCCAAAGATACCAGGTAATTGCCGCTTCCAAAGTTCTCGGCGGACTTACATACACTTATGCAGTGAGAGGAGATGGACAGGTACCGACAACGATGGTTTCTCCCAACGAACAGAGAAGTGCCCTGACAGCTTTGTTAAAAACCATCAAGCCGGATGTTCTCGCACTCCCACGGAGCTTGTTGAAAATAATCCCGCCGCAGCCGGACGGCTACATGCGGACGAGAGAGGACTTCAGGGGAAAGACAGGCGTCACATTCGACGCGCTCGCGCCGGCAAGGGCGGCGGCACAGCTGACGGTGAGCCAGATACTTAATCCGGAACGCGCTGCGAGGCTGATGGAATATCACGCCGAAAATGCCGAATACCCCGGATTGAACGAGGTGATCGAGGATCTGGTTGGATCCACATGGAAGGCCGAACCAGAAAATGGTTACATCGGCGAGATTCAGCGCGCGGTAGACAACGTCGTCCTGGACAACCTCATGAGACTTGCCGATGACCAGGGAGCACCTGGACAGGTGAGGGCGGTCGCCTATTTCCAGATCGAAAACCTCAAGAACTGGATACAGGGTCGTGTATCCACCGTAAAGGATCAAGACCTTGCGGCCGAGTACATTTACTCGCTGTCACAGATCCGGCAATTCCAGGAACATCCGGAGAAGTTTAATGTGCCTGCGCCGATGGTTCTCCCGCCGGGAGATCCGATAGGAGAAAGGTAAGAGCTTTGTCTAAAGGGTCGCGACGCAAGGCTATTGCGTCAATTCAGCAGCTGCATTTCTATACAGTTCATTCATTGCTGATACTGATACCTGAGGTTGTAATATTACTGAATGTCCGCCGGAATTCAGACTTCCCTTCACAACGAGCCCATGAGAGGGCGATATGTGGGTGAACAAGAACACGGCAGGCAGTTGTACTTGAGCGATAGAATTTTCAAAAGTTCTTCACCTCCCTTGGGCAATGCGATGGTATTGACTTTTACTCATTGCACTGATTACCATTTTCCAACTTAATGGCGAGTCTGCTGTCGGCCCACGTTCGGCATGAACGCGGTAGCAAAAAAGTGGACGGGTTATGTGGACAGGCCAATAATCGATTTCAATTTTTTGAATCAGTCTCCGTTTAAGCGAACGCTGATGAAAGAATGTTCTCGATTCTTGTTTTGTCCAACTCATAATCAGGAGATGAAATAATGAAGGTCATCATTCCTTTACTGGGGGCGGTTTATGTCGCTCTCTTTGCGGGCATCGGCTGCAAACAAAGCACACAACCCAACATTAATCCAGAAATAACCGCAGATAGTACCCTCCCCAGGCCATTCTCTGAGGCCACTTACTTCCTTTACGGTGCAGATCTGAGCAACGGGGGACTTCCCATACTGGATAGTCTTGAGAATGCCGGTATTCACCTGCAGGACGCATGGATACCAGATTCGTTCGCTGCGTGCATGGGGGCGATATTAAGGAGCCAAATGGTAGTGCAACTAAAGTATCCGGATTCCTCGGTTTACGCATTTGGCTTTACGTCTGACTCGACACAACTGAGCGAATACTGCATCGTTACTTGGAAGCATTACCATTTTAGGTAGGGCAGACAAGGGGCGTTGCATTCTGGTCTCGACGGGCTGAAAGACTGGATGCAGTCGCGGATGAAATCGACAAAAGATCAGAATCTGAAAGGTCAGCACATGTATGAGCTTTCGCTCAGGCGGTTCCAGGAAAATCCTGTTAAATTCAAGGTGCTGCCGCCGATTGTTTTGCCGCCGGGAGATCCGATTGGAGAGAACTGAACGAGGCTGTCCCAAAAGTCGCGTTTCGTCACCCCGAACCCTGGACCGGAACGCTCCAGTGCAGGCTTGTTTCGGGATCTTAAAACTAATGAAATCAGATGCTGAAACAAGTTCAGCCTAACCATTCCATTGTTTTGGGACAGCCTCAATAGCAAAAGCCCCGACATTTGTGTCGGGGTTCAGGGGAAGCTGAGACGAGCAAGGGCTTATTCACAGACGAGAATAAGAAGCCGACCTTGAAAGAGATCGAGTCTGCTCTCGGCAAGGCTCGAAAAACCCGCGAAAACATAAATGACTTTCTCGCCATAACACTCAAGCTCAAAGGCGAATTGAAATTCTACGGAGTCAATTACGGCTGGGCGATCCGCTACTCGAAATCTGGAAAATCTGTGGTGGCTCTCTATCCGGACAAAGACCGCTTC
>JAJYGB010000412.1 GCA_021785235.1 Bacteroidota bacterium | reverse complement strand
CAGCGGAATGTCCGAGTCCACGGACAGAAGGATCATCGCGCCGGGCTCGTGGACGGGAGTCACGAATGATGCGTGCACTGTGAAGGACTGGTAAACATACGTTATTGTGGTGGCAGCCGGAGAAATGTCGATATATCTGACGATATCCGCCGCCCTGATAGGTCTCGTTGAATTCTCCAGGAAAAATGAGAACTCGAAATTGCGAAGGAGCTTCAATGGATAAGCCCAGGCCTCGAATGAGCCGCTCTCGTATCCGAGTATCGCGAATTTTCTCCCGACTTTGTCGAATGGCGTGAAAGGCTGTGCCAGCTTATGGATCGTCATGGCATCGTGCTTGATTGGGAATGCCGGGATCAAGCCGGGCATCGGCGCAGCGGTCGGTCCGGTTTGAGACAGGACCGATGAAGCTGAAATCAAAAAGGCGAGAAAAGATAAAAGCAATCCGGTACTCCGCATGGACGTTTCTCCGTTTTATTTCGCGATCACACACCCGACAAACCGAATCAGTGAACACTAATCGAATCGCTCGTGCAATTGACGGCGCAGTTTGGTAGCGGCTCAATTTGTAAGAAATATCTCGCAAAGACGCAAAGCTCGCAAAGAAAGAGATGAAATTGTTTTCCCATTGCGGTCGTTGCGGCTTTGCGAGAGAAAAAATCCTCAAACCGAGCCAGCACCCGCGGTTTTGTCAAATACATAATCGCGTTTTATTTTTCTTGAGTCGTTAAATCCATCAGCATCCTGCTGACGAGTCCAGCCCAGATGTAAGTCCGGTGATAACCCGCCCACTCAGCATCGGGGTCGTAGAACTCCCAGAAATAGTGGTCTTTCCTCAGCTGCGCGATCACGTTAGCGGTGACCTTCCCTACAAGCCTCTTCGCCACGTCCCGGTAGCCGTATCGTAGAAGTCCGCGCTCGAGGAGGTACTCCCATTCCACCCAGACAGGTCCGTTCCAGTAGCCTTTTGGGTTATAGTACGGATCGTCGGCGGCAAGCGAGGGGACACCGTACTCTCGCCAGAACTCAGATGTGTCGGTCATAGTCCGCACCAGCCTCGCTGCTTGCTCTTTGCTGGCGATCCCTGCCCAAAGGGGGAGAAACCCGATTATCTCCTTGCGCTTCAGGTCACCAGGAGTCTTGAGGGTGAACGAGTGGTTCAATTTGTTGACGTTATAATAAAATCCCGTCGAATCATCCCACATGTACTTATTTACGAGAGTCGAGACACTGTCCGCCTTTCGCTCCCAAGCTTCGGACTCTTTCATTATCCCAAGTGTCTTAGCCATTTTGGAAAGCGATCTTGCCTCCATCATGAGCATACTGTTCAGGTCGGGCCCTTCGAAGTTCGCGGGCCAACCGACCTGGTCCCAGACCGCAACCTGGTCGTCACGCACGGATTCGAGCACGGCGTGCCCGCCCCACTCGTAGAGACCATCGTGCTGGGTATCGCGGTTCTTCTCCCAGAAACCGAAGAGCTTCTTCCCCGATTGATAAGCCTGACCGAGGAACCCGCGATCCTTCGTCACTTCATAGATTTCCCAGTTCTCCCAGCTGAACCACGGCGCTGAACTGGTCAGCTCCCCATTGTATGGTACAGTCTCATTTAGATAAGGACCCGTGCGGTAGTTGATATAGCCGTCGGGGTGCTGGCTTTCCATATACACTCTTTGTGAATTCATCGCGCTCTCAGGATCCATGAAGACGTAGGCGAGCATTGACAGGCTTTCGTGGAACACCTGTCCGCCATGTCCCCATCCCCAGACCGGCTCGCGCGAAAAGACATAATAGTTATGGCGCAAATTCCCTTCGGGCGGAAGCATGCACTGTCTCATGAGCGAGAAGGCGCTCCAGTACATCATCTCATCGTCGGGGTTTGAAAAATGAAGGAGTGGGATTTTGCTATAAAGTCTCTCATCGGCGCGAATGAAAAAACCCGGATTGAGCCCAAAGGTTTTCTTCGCCGACAGAAGTATCTTTTTGAAACCGGACTCCGGCCGCCCGACCGCGCGGACGATACTGAACTTCGCGGTTGCATCGGGAGCGAGCTCGATGCGTTTGAAGAAGGCGATCGTCCCTGCCGAATCGGCAGAGCTCCGCCATCCTGCCCACGGAAGGCCTGAAAGCGCGGTTGAAACGGAATCGGGACGGAATCCCGGTAGAAACACATTGGCAACGGTGTCCACGTGGGGAATTTCGTGGTCGACCATCCATCCATCCGGCTGATCGATGTATGTGAAGTCAACCGAGCTGCCGTCTTCCCCTCGCCTGACCGAGTGGAACATTCCGTGATCCATGGTGAGAAAAGGGACCGCTTCAATTTCCTGCCTACGACCCGACAAATTCCTGAGTGTGAATTCCTGGAGTGCAGCATGGGAGCTGTAAACGAGGAACGTAACATCTACGCGGAGATCTTTGAATGGATAGTAGTAGTAAGTCACGATGTCTGAATATGACGCCGTAATAACAGGCTGACGGTAGAGGCCTGGAAGCTCAGATGCATATCGAGGCCTCTGCCCATGCTTCAATTTCGCAAACGCGACCGACCAGCTTCCCCCCTTTTGATTCTGGAATTCGATTCCTCTCGAAGAATCGTAGAAGACCATGTGGTAACCGACATCGAGGGTGAATTCCGAGCGCTGCATCGCGGCGGCGTAGGTGGTATAGATGGGAGAGTCTTTTGTAGCGTGGAGGCTTGAGAGGTAAGGGTGGGTGGCATTCGCGGTGGAGGCGAGCAATATAACAGAAGTGGCAATCGCGGCCCCCAACAGAGCGGCTTTCGTGGCGGTGGTCCTCACAGGTTTGGTTCGACTGAGTCGATGATAAGCTATGCGGCTTCGACCGCTCCGCTTGAAACGAATCAACCGGATGATTCAGGCCGCGACAGAATATAACAACCCCATGAATCAGGCTCAACGTGAAGACTCCAGCCCCACCGCCCCAGACGACCAGTTGCATACCGGATGCGTGCCGTCCCATGTATGTTCGACGATGCGGGCGGTGGCATCCGCATAACGTTACGTCCGATTACTTCTTTGAATCTTCGTATTTCTTCACTTCGTCGTCGAGCTCTTTGAACGTCTGTGAGGCTCTGAAACGGGTGTACATCTGGTTATTGTTCCTGATCTGATTCATGAGAGCTTCGTTGGCCGCGCCCATCGGGTATTCGATAAGGACATAAGAGCGCCACAAATTACCGTCTTTGATCATCTTCTGATCCTTGATGCGGCTTCCATTCAGCGTCGTGGAGACGACGGTCTTCTCAGCCTGGGTAAACATCTGCAAGAGCTGAGCGTCGCTACCGATCCCCGTCTCTTCAGCGAACCTCTTCTGCAAACCCTGCATTCGAACGTCAAGCTGCCTGCCGATTTCAGCGCGCCCTGCGGAGACTGATTTATCCGTTGCCATTTGCATATCCTGCGAGGTCTGACTGTTCTCGGCGAAAAGGTAATTGGGGTCTTGAGGCACATTCATATACCAGTCGGGGACATCCCCCTCGTCAGCGGATTGCAGACCGCGGCTTGAGCTGCAACCGGCTAGGAACAATGAAACCAGAACGGCGAACGACGCCATGAAGCTACGAGAACGCACGATTACCTCCATTTGATTCCGTGAGACAAATACTAAGTGAA
>JAJYGB010000160.1 GCA_021785235.1 Bacteroidota bacterium | reverse complement strand
GAGTACGAGTACAGGAATTCTGGAGTCGGTTCGAAATTCATCGAGGAGTTCGACAAGGACCTGGAAGGACATACTTCAAGGCTCGTCGATTACAAGAGCAATTCTCAGAAAGTAATCGCGGATGCGTTCAGGGAGGTATTGGGCGTCACTTCCGCCGAGCTATCCGATTCGGAAGCGATAGACATCGCCATCAATCCCGCGAGGAATAAAGTATTGGGAAACTCTATAGTGCTGACGACACACGATAAGATTTCCCGCGTCCTGTATCATGCATCTTACACATTCAAGAAAAAGCTCAGCCACACGGCGGACTCGCAGGACCAGCGCCACAGGATGACTCCGGCGTCGAGGCCCATTATCGCGGAACACCTGCGCGAAGATCCGGATTATATCATGCCGGCCCTGGTCCGCATGGAGAACGAGGCGGAGAGCCTTTACTCAGAGACCATGAAATTCACCTGGGATTCCATAAACAAACTTGTCTCGCTTGGAGTGGACAAGGAGTCCGCGGCGTATCTCTTGCCAAACGCCTTTCCGATTAGATTCACTGAGTCAGCGGATCTTTTGAACCTTCATCACAAAATCGAGATGCGGCTCTGCTACAATGCGCAGGAAGAGATCTGGAGAGCGTCGCTTGATGAGGTGGAGCAGATCAAGAAGATTCATCCTGGCTTGGGAAGCTATCTCTTGCCGCCTTGCAGCATAAGGCTTCTCGCGGGGACAAAACCATTCTGCCCTGAAGGGAAGCGGTACTGCGGCGTTCCGGTCTGGAAGCTGGACACTTCGGAGTACGATAGGACGATTTGAGCGTAAATGCTTAAAGTCTTCTACCTCCTCTCAGTCTTTTTCATAATGTTTGTAGTTACGGGCTACACCTATTACCGTCAGAAGCGCGGCGGCTACCTGGTGCTGCCGGGGTGGAAGTTCATACCTATCGGGCTTTTTTTTGTGACCGGGGGTATGGCTATGGAGGCAATCCACTCGCTGATCGCCGTGAACGGCGGGTGGGATCTTGCGTTTGAGATCGTTCAGAATTACGGGATGTACCTCCCAGGCGTAGCTCTGGTCGGATTCGGCACTATCCGTGTGATACCCGCGATGGACGCTTACATCGCAAGTCTTGCGGACAAGAAGATCATGGACCAGAATAAGATATTCACGAAGCACCTGCTGAAACTCCAGGAGAACAGCATGGCGCTCGCGTCGCCCGGAAGCGTCCAGGATGTTCTCCAAAGAATAGTGTCTAACGCGCAGGAGGTGACCGGAGCATATTTTTCCGCGTTGCTGCTTTTCAATCCGCGCACCGATACTCTGAATTCTAGTTACTATGCGGGGAACGGGAGTGATGTCCTTCAGAAGGTAGTCGATATTCTGGATATTGACCTGAGGAATATTGAACTTCCTGCCGAGAAGATCGACTTCTTGAGAAACATTGCGCGAGGAGGGAAGCCGTACTTTGGGACCGACATCGATGAGCTTCTTACCTTTTACGTAGGCGAAAGGGAAGTACCGGCATCGATAAGGAAGTGGGATCTGCAGAGATACGTGCTCGTGCCGCTGCAAGTCGACGGTGTTCCTGACGGACTCCTCTGCTATTTATTCAAATCGGCTGATTACTCCAGCGCGCTTCTCGAGCTTTTCGCGCACCAATGCTCGCTCGCGCTCAGGAACGCTAGGCTGTTCGATGAGATGCAGCAAAATACTATCGCTCTCGAGATTCAGAGACGGAAGGCGGAAAACGCAAACAGATCTAAGACGGAGTTTCTTGCGAATATGAGCCACGAACTTCGCACGCCGCTTAATGCGATAATTGGTTTCAGTGAAATACTTCAAACCGACATGTCGGAAATGCCGCCCGAAATGGCGCGACAGTTTACGGAGAATATAAACAGGAGCGGGAGGCATCTGCTCGAACTTGTAAATGATCTTCTTGACCTATCGAGACTCGAAATCGGAAGGATGAGGCTCGAAAAGTCGCACTTCCAGTTGAAGGAGGAACTCCTGCAAGCTGTGAAAATAGTTGAGCCCATGGGGCTTGAAAAGAGCATTCAGTTCGATACCGCGGTCGAAGATTCGATCTCCGAAGTTTACGCCGATCCGCAGAAACTACGACAAATAGTAATCAATCTTCTTTCAAATGCGGTGAAGTTCAGCCATCAGGACGGTACGATCAATCTGAAGGTTTGGCGGAATTCGAGTTCGCTCCATTTCTGCGTAGAAGATTTTGGGATGGGCATTAAGAAAGAAGACATCGACAGACTTTTCACGCCTTTCGAACAGCTGACCCAAAATCCATACGCGAAAAAGTACCGCGGGGTCGGGCTCGGATTGGCTCTTACGCGCAGACTTGTTGAGCTTCACGGGGGAAGGGTTTGGGCGGAGAGCGAAGTTGGAAAAGGATCAAAATTTTATTTCACGTTGCCTCAATAATGGAATCAAAGAAATACACTATTAAGAAAAGCGTAGTCGGCGAAGCTGAACGGCGCGTCTTCAAGATAAACTACGAGCGGGATCTTAACCCGGATCAGCTCGAAGTCGTCAGGACCATAGACTGCCCGGTTCTGGTCATCGCCGGAGCCGGCACAGGCAAGACAAAGACACTTATATATCGCGTCGCTTACCTCGTGGAGCTCGGGGGAAATCCACGTTCGATACTTCTCCTGACGTTCACGAGAAAAGCGGCGGATGAGATGCTGAAAAGAGCGGCTTCGCTCCTTAAGTCAGCTTCTGCAGAACAGGTCGCCGGCGGGACATTCCATTCGTTTGCGAATATGACACTCCGGCAGCATGCAAAGGTGCTCGGATACGGCGAGCAATTCACCATCCTGGACGACTCGGACGCTGCGGATGTCGTGAATCTACTGAGGACCAGGCTACGTCCGGAAAAGAAATCGCAGCGTTTCCCGAAGAAGGAGACTTTGATCGATCTATACAGCAAGTCCGAGAACACGCTCACACCGATCGAGGAAATCGTCTTCAAGGAGTACCCTCGGTTCATAGAACAAATGGAAGATATACTCAAACTGAAGCGGCAGTTCGATGAATACAAGCGCAAGTACAACCTCATGGATTACGACGATCTCCTGAAGAACCTCAAGGAGCTCCTCTCTCAAAACGAATCACTACGGAAAACGGTCGCCGGAAAATTCAACTACGTCATGGTCGATGAGTTTCAGGATACCAACAAGGTTCAGGGAGAAATCGTCAGGCTCCTCGGGATGGATAAAGAAAACGTCATGGTTGTGGGGGACGACGCGCAGAGTATCTACTCCTTTCGCGGGGCAAACTTCAGAAACATTTTTGAATTTCCTAACTACTTCCCGGGCTGCAAGGTGATCAAACTGACTGAGAATTACCGTTCCACGCAAGGCATACTCAATTTCACGAACAAGGTGATCGAAGCGGCAAAAGAGAAATTCGATAAAGAGTTGTACTCCAGAAAGAAGGCGGGCGACAAGCCCGTCATCGTTGCTGCGGAAACGGAAAATGTGCAGTCGAAGTTTGTCGTGCAGCGCATTCTGGAACTCCGGGAGGCGGGCATTACCTTGAACGATATCGCCGTCCTCTTCCGGTCTTCGTATCTCTCCTTTGACCTTGAGATAGAACTGACGCGGGCCAACATCCCATAC
>JAJYGB010000475.1 GCA_021785235.1 Bacteroidota bacterium | reverse complement strand
AGGTTGTGAGCTCGAGCCCAGACACCTGAAGCCGATGTTTGATCTAGGCAACCTTGGTCTGATGCCATTCAGCCCAAAGCATGTTGACTCGATTCGTGACTCTCTGAAGAACAGCGACATTGTCATAGACGGCAACGGAGCCGCGGCCGACGCTCCGTATGTACAGAATGTCGAAGTCAATGGACAAAAGTGGAGCGAGCCGTGGATCAGGTTCACAGAAGTTTCCAAAGGCGGCACGATCAAGTACGATCTTGGCACCGCTCCGAACAAAAGCTGGGGAAGCGCTCCACAGGCCGCGCCTCCTTCATTCAGGTGAGAAAGAAAACCCGGGTTATAATTGAAGTCAAAAGTTTTCAAAAATACGGCGAAATCAATGCCGCCATGTCTCAGTGGGGTTGATATGGACCATCGCCGCACTTCGTTAAAATTCTTCGTCGGCCTCTTGTTCCTGTTGACAGCCATGGCCATGAGCGCTTCTTCAGCAAGAGAACTTCGGCTTACAAAATATGTCGATCCCTTCATCGGGACATCGCCGGGCGGAAGCGGCTTCGGTTTCAACGGCAACACCGGCGACGTGTTTCCCGGGGCAGACTTCCCGCGCGGAATGCTCCAATGGAGTCCGGATACTCCGTCCAATTTACCTGGCGGCTATTTTTACCCCGACAGCATGATAAAGGGATTCAGCCTCCGCCACTTCAGCGGGCGCGGTTGCGTTTGCATGCAGGACTTCGCGTTCATGCCGTTCATAGGTAACGTCACCGCTCCTCCCATGCCCGACAACGGTTTCTATGCCGAACCCTTTTCCCACAAGAACGAGACCGCTTCCCCAGGCTACTACAGCGTTAGGCTGGACAACGGGATGCTCGTCGAACTGACGGTTACCAGGCGGACCGGCATCGGGAAATTCATCTTTCCGAAGAACGCCAGGGAAACGCTGTTGATCAACGGCGGGTCGAGCATCCGCGGCACCACGAAGAATACATCTATTGACATCGTCGGCAACGACGAACTGCGCGGACAGGCGACAGCGATGGTCGGCTGCGGGAAGGAACTCTACACTATTTATTTCGTGGCACGATTCATGAGCCCATTTAAGAACATTGCGACATGGAACGGCCCGACTATTAGCGACGGCGAAAGGTTCAGCGATGGATCGAAGGTCGGGGCAATACTTTCTTTCGATAACTCGACTGACCGGAGCATCGAGGTGAAAGTCGCTGTCTCTTTTGTGAGCGTCGCAAATGCGGAGGCGAATCTGCAAGCCGAAGATCCGGGTTGGAGTTTCGAAGCTGTCAGGAGATCGGCGGACGCCGCATGGAACAAGGCTCTCAACAAGGTAGTGGTAACGGGAGGTACCTTCGCGCAGAAACAGGTTTTCTACACGGCCCTCTACCATTGCTATTTCGTTCCAAGCGTCTTTAGCGACGTAAACGGTGAATACATTGGAATGGATGGAAAAATTCACAAAGTTCCGGCCGGCCATTACCAATACGAAAATATTTCAGGCTGGGACGCTTACAGAACTACGACCCCTCTCATGGCCCTGCTGTCCCCAAATGAAGAAAGCGACATAGCTCAATCGTTGGTGAACGACGCGGAACAGGGCGGCGGTGGGTTACCGAGATGGGAACAGGCGAATCACAACTCCGGCGGAATGGTCGGCGACGGGGCAGTCATTATATTAGCCGACGCGTACGCTTTGGGCGCGAGAGACTTCGATACTTCTGCCGCCCTCAAAGCGATGCTTGTGGACGCTGATAAGGTCGGAGCGACATCGGACGGCAATCTTGTCCGTAAGGGGCTCGCCTCATACATCAAGCTCGGCTACGTCCCGGGTTCGGCGTCCGTTACTCTGGAATATGAAAGTGCGGATTACGCTCTCGCCCAATTCGCGCGCGCAATGGGAAAAGAATTGGACTATGTCAAGTTCATAAGCAGAGCCTGCAATTGGAAGAAGCTGTATGACCCGTCCACCGGATACATTCAGCCGCGCGACCGCGCTGGCAAATGGGTGGAGGATGTGACTCCGTACACCAGAGCCGGATACACCGAAGGAAGCGCGTCGCAATACACATGGATGGTCCCGTTCGACCTGAAAGGCCTAATTGCCAGCATGGGCGGAAGGAGCAGAGCTATCGAAAGGCTTAATCATTATTTCACCCATCTCAATGCCGGAGATACGAGTCCGTTCGCGTTTATGGGAAACGAGCCGTGCGAAGGGGATCCATGGGTTTACGATTACGCCGGTGCACCGTGGCTCGCTCAAAAAGTTGTTCGCCGTATTCAGGATGAGTTGTTTACCCACTCACCGAGCGGAATTCCTGGTAACGATGACGGTGGAGCGCTATCGTCGTGGTACGTGTTTTCCGCGCTCGGTTTGTACCCGCTTGTGCCGGGTGCCGGCATGTATGTTCTGGGGAGCCCGCTGTTTCCGAAAGCCGTCCTTCATCTGAAAAACGGAACCGTCACCATAATAGGCCAGGGTGCCGCCACGGGCGATCCGTATTTGCACAGCCTGAAAGTCGATGGTCGCGCGTGGCACAGACCGTGGATCGGATTTTCAAACATCTCTCACAGCGCGATCTTAAGATTTGTCCTGAGTTCAACGCCAGACAGGAAATGGGGGAGCTCAAAAGCAGACGCGCCTCCTTCCGCGCGATAGAACTCTTTCTCCTGACCTGACCGAATTTTGCCTCTGTAAAACATCGTGAACCTCTTAGCACCCAAAATAATTATGAAGTTTGCGCCTAAATCGTCGTTAAGAGTAATAATCCTGCTGTTTGCTTCTTTCATTCTCACTTGCCAAACCCTTCTTGCACGCGAAGTCGTTTTACAGGACAGCAAGATTCTGGTCGCCTTCGATTCCAAAACCGGTGCGTTGACACGTCTTGTCGACAAGACCACAAACTGGACAATCGAACGCCGTCCGGATTTGGGAATCTCTTTCAGGATGCTGGTGCCCATCGCCGGTCGTCAGGACAATTTCATACTCGGCCGAAAGCAACGCGCAGTCAAGGTGGACAAAGTCTCAGATCATGAAGTGGTGATCGAATGGAAGAACCTTCTCAGCCAGAAGGGCGGATTTATTCCTATTACTTTCACCGCGACGGCTACATTGAATGACGGCATCCTCACGTTTGGCGGAACTCTCGTTAATAATTCGAGACTCGCCGTCCAGACAGTCTCTTATCCTTATTTCGGTGATTTCAATCCGCCGACCCGCGAGTCGAAGATGAACATCCGCTCGATGCGGTACGACAATCTTAATTCGGACGAGATATATCCGGATTTTCAGAATGAGCTCGGCTACTGGGGCGTTCTCTATCCGACCAAGATGATCGCGTCAAGCTACACTCTCTTCTGTCTGATGCAAGCCCATTCCCCCGCGGGATCGGCACCTGAAGAGGGTGTGTACGTGGAAACGAGAAACCCGGATGCGCCTTACATGCTTGAGTACACGTTCGAGCAGCACCCGGGCGTCATGTCGACAATCGATAACGCCGTACCAGACACGGCTGAAATAGACGGCAGGCCGGTTCATCTCGAATTCAGTATGTGCCATTATGTGTTCGCACCCCCTGGCTCGAGCACGAAGCTCGTCCCCGTCGTGGTTCAGGCCTATCGCGGCGACT
>JAJYGB010000357.1 GCA_021785235.1 Bacteroidota bacterium | reverse complement strand
GATTCTGCCTCCGCAACTTTCACCACGCGGTGCGCGCAGCCTTCTGGCAATCTGCTGACATAAAGATGATCCCCGATAAGGTGGAGGAATGGCTCTCCTTTTGTAAAACCCCTCGCGCTCCAGACGGCATGGCCATAACCCCGCGGCTCATCCTGGTACACGAACGATATCCGGCCGGCATGATCGCCGGCGACTGAGCGGTAAGCAGCCTCGTCATTCGAATGAATGACTATGCATATCTCGTCAACGCCTGATTGTGCCACTTCGTTTAAAATTATACTGAGCACGGACTTTTGCTGGCCGTCCCGGTCAATCAACGTCTGGAGCGGCAGATTCCTTTGCCCCTTGCCCGCCGCGGTAATGACTGCTTTTGTAATCTTCATGATTAGTCCCTTCGATTCGAAAGAAAATTTCTCAAGGCTAAACGAACTGATTTATCCTGAAAGACGTATCGTGAAAACATCGCACCGAGATAACACAGAAAACCGCGGATTTCCACCGACCCACTACTTCTATTCATGCCGATCCCTGTGAATCTGTCTCAGTCTGTGTCATTAATATGCGGGTTATTGACATCTCAGGTTTGATTTAGAATTAGACTTAACTGTTCGCGAAGCACCACCGCATCCGGAGAAATCATGTTTGCCTGACGTGGATCGGTCTCGATTTTGTCCAAAGAATTGCCGGATGCAATACGTGGTTGAAATATATGGAACTATTGCTAAGCATGTCAAATATGTCCTCATGACACCGTGGATCAAAAGCAGTGTCGATCAAGTTCCTTCCCCACAAAGAGAACCGTCAGGATGTCTTTTCCTTGTTAACACTTCCCCTATTCTGACCCATCCCGAGACGTGACCGGATATCAGAACATCTCCATCTGCGCCCCGGACGGTCTGCGGAATTTATCTGTCGACAACTCAAGTTCGCCTTCGTTCAGATGGTACTTCTTGCAGCTCGCGTGGAAGAGCTGGTGTATCGCCTTCGCGGTCTCGCCGCTCCCTCGCATCCTCTCTCCGAACTCATAGCTGCTAATCTTCCCTCCACGCACCTGCTTCAGCCTGCTTACTATCCTGTTTTCCCTGTCGGGATATTCCCTCCTGATCCAGTCGACGAACAAATCCTTCACGGCAAAGGGGAGACGGAGCATTTGCATGCTCGCGAACCTGGCGCCTCTGGCGGAAGTCTCCCGAAGAATCGACGGTATCTCTTCGTCGGTAAGGCCGGGAATCACCGGCGCGACGAGGACCCCCACGGGAACCGAGTTCTTTGACAGGATTTCTATCGCCTCCAGCTTCTTCGTTGGGGAAGAGGTCCGCGGCTCCATTTTGCGGGTGAGCTCCTGGTTCAGGCTCGTGACGGATAGGAACACGCTGACGAGGTTGAGCTTTGCCATCTCCGCGAGGATATCGATGTCACGCGTGATCAGGAAATTCTTCGTCACGATTCCCACGGGGTTCCTGAATTCCAGAAAGACCTCGAGACACTTCCGGGTTATCCCGAGTTTTCTCTCTGCCGGCTGGTAGCAGTCGGTGTTCCCCGCCAGCGCGACGACCTGCGGCTCCCAGCTCTTCTTCATGAAGTTTGCGCGAAGAAGCTCCGGAGCATCACGCTTGACAATTATCTTCGTTTCAAAATCTAGCCCAGAGGAGAATCCAAGATATTCATGAGACGGCCTGGCATAACAGTAAATGCATCCATGTTCGCATCCTCTGTAGGGGTTCAGGCTGTAAGTGAAAGGTATATCTGGGCTGTCGTTTTTCGCGAGGACCGACTTGGATGTGTCGACGAAGAATTTGGTCTCGATCTTTTTCCGATCGCGGTCCTCGTCCGGAAAGAAGCGGCTGTCCTCCTCCGAGGGGACAAGCGTTACTTCCTCAAACCTGTTCTGCGGATTGAAGCCGGCGCTCCTCCCGCTGACTTTCGGGCCTCCCAAGACTCCTCCTCGTTGACAAACCATCCAACGTCATGGACAAATTACCGGTTCCACCTACCCGATTAAGACTCTCTGGGCCGGACTATCGTTAATTGCTGCCCAGATACTGCTGCCAGTTGTCATTCTGGATTTCGTTCCTGGCCGTCGAGTTGACGAGCGTGTAATCTCCGAATCCCGTCCTGTCCACAAAGTCGAAGCTCACCCCGCCCTGGATCGAATTATAATACCAGATCTCGTAAGGCTTCGAATTTCCCTCATTCGGGTGTCTGTCGATCTGGTCCGGGTTTCCATAGATTATATACACTCTCCCGCGATCGGTGCGCCAGCCTGAAGTGTTTCCAACGCTGAAATGGGAATTCGCATACGCGACCCGCTTTATATATTCGCTCCGGTAAGTATTCGTGTTAAGAACCGGATTGGGATTCCTTTTCTTCCAGAAGTCGTAGAGGAACTGGCGCTTCGCCGGGAGGCTCTGGAGTTCATCGAATTGTTCTATCTCTGTTGGGGTCGCGATGTAACGCGCCTCTCTGAATTCCCTGGTAATCTGTTCGTCATCCATGGTCGCAAAAACACTCGACAGCACCGATGCACCCGCGAGGTTTGTTCCAGCGCTCTCAGGTGGTCCAAGCCCCGGATTATATACGAAGAACCTCCTCGAAGAAGTAGAATGGGTACCGGCGACCGAGTCGTTTACAGTAATCAAGAGAGTGTAGGCCCCCGTCTTCAGGTCAGAACCGTTGATAGTCCCTACTTCGACGCTTGTGTTGCCGAACTTTTTCCTCGGTGTTTCGCGGCTCTTTAGAACCTGGCCGAAACTGTCACGAATTTGGTACTCGACCGTGAAAAGAGTATCGCCGGATGAGTCGGGGATATTGTAGACCTCCATGTAATAGTAGATTATCGGAAGGCCCGCTCCATAAACGCCATTCGGGTTTGGGATGACATCATAAGTATTCTTGTAGAAAACCCCCTGGGTGCCGGAGTCGCTTTGAGTGATTTGGGAACAGAGCTCGACATCGCTCGTCTCGAGCTTCCGGAAAGAGTATCGAGGAACCACGATACGGTCCGAGACGCTGTCGATCCTCGAGGTATCATTCCCGTCTAAAACCTCGACATGCATGAGGTAGTTTCCGGGAGGAACTAGTAAAGCTATCTGGCTGACAAGGCTATGCTTCAACTCCGCGGAAGTCGTATCGCGGGTATCAACGGGGACACCCCACGTCTCGAAATAGTTCGTACTGTCAGGACCCGTCCGCTGCATCCTGATGTGGAACAAGAGTGTGTCCGAAAACACCGAGTCCTTCTTCATCAGCTTCACCGTTTTCATATCGAAGCTGTAATACAACTCCATGTAAGTCTTAGCGGAGTCGTAACGGAAAGTCGCGAAATCGAAACTGACATTTAGCGCTTGCGCGCCGGCTCCTGCTGATGTGAACACAAGAGCCAGGAAGGAGAGGGCAAGGATATTTCTAATCAGGCGATAAGTCTTCATGATCATAATATAGGGCTTTTCTCCCGCCAGCGAAAGGGAGACGACTTTCCGCCCTACGGGAATTAGGATGGTTTGGCAGTGTGCCTTGCGGGGTTTATTAAGCCAGACCGTTCTTCTTGATGACGTCCTTGGCGATCACGAGCCTTTGGATTTCGTTTGTCCCTTCGAAGATCCTGTTGATCCTGGAATCCCGGTAGAATCTCTC
>JAJYGB010000067.1 GCA_021785235.1 Bacteroidota bacterium | reverse complement strand
TTGTCAGGCTGGACGCGGAAGTCGACGCTCTGAGCCGTACGTCATCGCCCGATATATTCGGGGCCGATTTCTCTTTGCATAATGATCCCGCGGAGCGATACAAACTCATAAAGGAGTTTGTCGACAGGAATTTCTCGCAAAATTCGCCGGGTGCCAGAATGAGAACCCGTTTCGATTCCGAAACCGCGGGACTGATGCGCTGAGAAGCCCTTTCTGCGGTGGCGCGTCGGAAAGCAGCGAACCCGTAAAATCCGAGTTTTGAGTTCAACAAGAACAATTTCGAAAGGTCAAAAAGAGATGCAGAAAAATTCCGAATACATACAGCCCCTCACAATGTGGTTAGCGCTGATCTCGCTGCCGCTTCTCCTGGCGGCATGCGGGCCGTCCGTGAGGGTATCCAGAGTCAACCCCGACTCCGTTACGGACCTCAGCGGTTACTGGAACGACACAGACTCACGTCTCGTCGCCGAGAAAATGATAAGTGACCTCCAGACCTCCCCGTGGGTCGACAAGTTCGAGCAGGATAATAACCGGAAACCGGTCGTGATCGTCGGGAGGATCACCAACAGGAGCTATGAACACATCGACGTGGAGACATTCGTGAAGAACCTCGAAGCGGCGCTTGTGAACGGAGGGATCGTCAAGTTCGTCGCGTCCTCGAAGGAGAGGGGACAGATAAGGGCCGAGCGCAAAGACCAGGCGGAACATGCTTCGGAAGATACTCAGAAGGAAGCCGGGCAGGAGACCGGCGCCGACTTCATGCTCATCGGAAACATATCGTCCATCATAGATAAGGAAGGCGGCGAGACGGTCAAATATTACCAGGTCGACCTGGAGCTCGACAATGTCACCACCAACGAAAAAGCATGGATCGGCGAGAAGAAGATAAAGAAGATCGTGAACCAGGCAAGCTACGGGTTTTGATGAGAATGGCCTTCCATTTCAGATCGCCCTTCACGAACCCGTGGTTCAACAAATCAAAGGGCATCCCATTTCTCAGTGGCTCTCTGTGTCACCTCTGTGGCCCTCTGTGTAATTGCTCTTTTGGGTTGCGCGGAGTTCCACCGAGAATCACAGAGTTCCACAAGGTTGCCGGATTTGTCTTTGCGCTTCTAGGGCTGGGGCTGTTTCTTTCCGGCTGCGCCATGTCGACCGGCTTCTACAAGAACGTTGACGCGGACGTGTCCAGAAACCAATTCGAGAAAGCGGCTGCGGTCGTCAGAGCGAACAGGGACAAGTACGGCGACAACAGCTCCGTCCTTTACAACCTCGAGGAGGGCCTTCTCCTCCACTACGCGGGCGACTACAGCCTCAGCACCGAACACCTCGCCGCGGGTGAGCAGGAGATGGATGAACTTTACACGAAGAGCATCTCCAAGATCGCCGGCTCGTTCGTTATGAACGACAACGAACTTCCATACCAGGGCGAAGACTTCGAGAAGGTTTACGTGAACCTCTTCATGGCGCTGAACTACGCTGAGCTCGGCAAACTCGAAGACGCTATAGTCGAGGCAAGGAAGGTCGACCTCAAACTCAACGAGTATTCACAACAGTACAGCGGTAAAAACTCGTTCAAGCAGGATGCCTTCATTCGCTATATAATGGGCCTGCTGTACGAAGCGGACGGGGACGTCAACGACGCCTTCATCTCGTATCGCCAGGCTTGCATCGGTTACAAACAATACGATACATTATACAATACGGAATGCCCCTCGTTCCTGAAGGAGGATCTCGTACGTACCGCCGGCGAGATGGGATTCAACGACGATCTCGAGCGTTATGAGAGCGAATTCGGGATCGCTTATTCCGATTCGCTCAAGTCGATGGGGAACCTCCTGCTGGTCGTTTACTCCGGCAAAGGGCCCATCAAGGAGCAGGTTAAGCTGAGGGTATCGATCCCCGACACGGGCGGCGTGATCCACTCGTTCATCGTGGCGGTTCCGAAGTTTCACGCCCGTCAGAAAGGGGTGAGATCCTATGATGTCTCGGTGTCAGGCCCCGCCGAACGCGTCCAGGTCGCGACGCAGGTCGGCGAGAACGTCAACAGGATTGCCGAGAAAGACTTACAGGATCGGATTGGCCTCATTTACCTGAAGTCCGGCGGAAGGGCTCTGCTGAAATTTCTTGCCGCTGAGAAGATTAAGAAGGCGTCGGAAGCGAAAGGAAAGGGATCCCGTCTCGAGAACCTGCTAAGCAGTTCGATCGTGGACGCGGCGTACTCCGCCTCCGAGCAGGCCGACCTTCGGATTTGGAGAACCCTGCCGCACGATATTCAAATCGCCCAATTCCCGTTGCCGGCCGGGGACTATTCGGTGACCGTCGACCGGCCGGACGGCGCGCCGCTCATGTCTGACCATGTTTCGATCGGCGCCGGAACCGTGGTGATAAAAATACTTCCCGACGTGAAATAAGGATGATGTGAAATGAGAACTGTAATCGTATTTGTCTTTGTCCTGTCGTCGTTCAGCCTGGTCAAGGCCCAGACCCCCGATTGGGTAACCGGTAAGAGCAGTGCCTACCCCGACGATCAGTATATCACCGGTGTCGGGAGCGGCGACTCTCGCCAGGGAGCCGAGAACCGCGCGCGTGCCCAGATCGGCGAGGTGTTTAAGGTCCGGCTCAACGCGAGGTTCAGTACCAACAAAACCGAGACATTGAAGGGCTCCGGCAGGAACGTCGGCGGAGAATCTCTCGACATAACAAGAAGTAGTGTGAATGTCGGTCTGGACAAAACTCTGGAGGGGACCGAGATAGCCGACGTGTGGCAGGATCCGACGGATATGGAGTACTACGCGCTTGCCGTGCTTGACAGGCAGAAAGCATCTTTGAGAATTGCTGATCAGATATCCGCGATCGACACGGAGCTTGTCGTTGTCGGAATACAAATCGACACCGCGAGTACCAAGCTTGGTAAGCTCCGCCTCCTTGCGTTCAGGAAGGATCTGGCCTTGAAACGGGAGGACCTTAACTCGGACTACTCCATCCTCTCCAGCTCAGGGGAGAGTCTTCCTCTGCCCGGAATCACCGCTCACGAGGCCAGCACGGAGCTTTCTCTCTTTACCATGAATGGAATAATCTTCGGGATCGTCTCGCACGGAGAGGGATCGGGAAGTGCGGGGCAGGTAGTGGCGGATGGACTCACGGGCCAGGGGCTGTCGATCAACGGTGATGAAAATGTGAAAAAGGATTTCACGATAAAAGTTTCCAGCAGCCTTGATCCTTCCCATACTCCGGTCGACAGTTGGTACTACTGCAGGTGGAATGTCAACTTGAGCCTCGTCGACAACGCGACGGGTGCCGCGATAGTGAGTGTATCCAGGAGAGGCCGTTCCGGTCAGCTGACCGTGAGACGCTCGAAGGATCGCGCGGTGTACGATATGGACAAGGCGGTGAAAGCCATGACGGTTGAACTGATGAATAAACTTCTCGGAGCAAACACGGAAGTGAAACAGGAACCGGGAAATTGAGCGCCGCCTTCCCGGGTCGGGACTCTGCAACCGGCGCCTACTGAACCCATCCGCTCATTCCCTCGTTGTCGCTCCGATTGAAGCATGAACACTGATGCTAATCAATTGTCGATTTCCTATCTTGTATCACTCGCGCATGAAACATCGGACCTGCCACATTCATAGTG
>JAJYGB010000428.1 GCA_021785235.1 Bacteroidota bacterium | reverse complement strand
CAAGAAGGTCATTTATAAATTCAAAGACTCCGATCTCAACTCGATCGCTGCCGAAATTTCTAAACTTCCTGATTCTGAGCAGACACTGGGGGCACTGTTCAAGCAGGCGGTCATCAAACATCCGTTGCTCATATTAGATGTGATGAAGCTCTTCTTTGCCTGAAAATATCCGGCCAGCATGAAGATCAACATAATCGTCAGCGCAGATGACAGGATCAGGCAGAAGATCAAATACGGTCTGACGCTCCTCTTTTATCCGCTTCGAGCAGAAATCGAATTTTCAAAAACGATGGCGACCGATTGTCCGAACATTTTTTACGGCCGCCAGCTTCCCAACGATTCAAAAAGAGTAATGTGGATACACGCATCAGATGATTTCGCCAGGTGCGTGTCCGGTTCCACAGTCCCGGACGTTGCCGGTACATCATGGCTCGATTACGCCGGCAGGAAGCTTCCGAAGCTGTTCCCTGTTCCGAATCCCATCAATCCGGGTCTCGATTTCGACATCGCAGCCGCGACTTTTATACTGGCGTCCGACTTCCAGGATCTGGTAAGCCTTGAGAGGGACGAGTTCGACAGATTCCGCGCCATGGACTCGCTTCAGCACAAACTCGGTGTGCTCGACTACCCGGTGGTAAATTATTACTCCCGCTTCCTTAGAGAGAAAATCGAGGACTATTTCAAGATCACTCTCGAACCCAGGACCTTCGGAGGCGCCAACCACGGGGTCGCACTCACGCACGATGTGGATTTCATAACGTTCCTGAGCTTCAAGATGGTCAGGCGTGAAATGTTCGGGATCGCCGTTCTGAACAGGCATCAGCTTGGATCGGCCCAGCGCGCAGAGAAACTTCTTTTCCCGTTGTATGCCGCCTTCGGACGCGATTTCCCGAAGATGGGACTCCATTTCATCCGTGACACTGAGATCGCGAACGGACTGCGGTCAACATTCTTCATCAAGACCGGAGCAACGGCGAAACAGGACATACCTTACAACGTCAGGTCGAGAGGCATAAGAGATTTTTTACTCTCTCTTTCCGAATCCGGATTCGAGATCGGAATTCACCCGAGTATGAAGACTTACGTGGATGCGCGCGAGTTCTTCAGGGAAAAAAACAGGCTGCAGGAAGTCCTCGGAAGACACGTGGATTCTGTCCGTCAACATTACCTCCGGTTTACGGCCGGAAAGACCGTTCAGATTTGGGAAGAGTCGGAAATGAAGTACGACTCGACGCTGGGGTTCTCGCGTGAGGTCGGCTTCAGAAATAGCATCGCATTCCCGTACCCGCTATACAACTTCGCCGAGGACCGCGTGTCCCCTGTGATCGAACTTCCCCTCATACTCATGGATGGAACGCTCGCGGAGAACAAAACACTCAGCAGCGTCCAAGCGCTTGCTCGTATGAAAGAGCTTCTCGACGAAACAAGGCTGGCCGGGGGAGCGGCAGCGATACTCTTTCACAACTCTCTCACGGACCCGATAGATTTCCCGGGCTATCCGGATATTTACAAAGAAATTCTCGGCGGCGTCAAGCGAGGCGGCTTCTTCGCGAGCACACTTTCAGGCGTCATAGACAATTTCAGGTGAACCCCTACTTCATTCTCTTCCTGCAGATTTTCTTCTCAAGCGGCACGTACATAGTCGCAAATGCTGCATCGCAGTCGATTCCCGCCGCCAACCTGACTTTCTTAAGAACGATCATTTCAGGAGTCATCTACCTCTGCTATCTGTTCTACGCAGGACTACCGTTTCGCTACAAGGGCCGCGACTTCACGCTTCTCCTGATTCTCGGTTTTCTTTCCATTCCCGTGAACCAATTCGCATTCCTCTACGGCATGAGGTACACGACCGCCACCGAGGCTGCGATTCTCTATTCGTTAACCCCGGTTCTTGTTCTCCTCGTCTCGAGTTACTATCTGAAAGAAAAGATCACTTTACCGAAAATCATCGGCACGGTCCTGGCGTTTGCCGGTGTTATAGTAATTCTCCTCGAGAAAGGAGTCATGATCGGCATCTCGCACCTTAAGGGAGACTTTTTCGTTTTTCTCGCCGTGATTGCCTGGACGCTTTACACGGTAATCGGAAGGAAATTGGTGCTGAAGCACGGAGCCGTTAACAGCACCATCTACACCGCACTCATCGGCTCCGCAATCTTCATCCCCGTGGGGGTCTGGTCGTCTCTCGGATACAATTACTCCGCAATCTCCGGCGGTCAGTGGCTGGAGATTCTCTACCTGTCCCTGATAACGTCGATCGTCGGGTACGTTCTCTGGTACACTGCGTTGAGCAAAATCGAGGCAAGTAAAGCTGCCGTCTTCACGAATGGCCAGCCCGTGATGACCGCGATCCTCGGATACATTTTCCTGAGACAGGGGATCTCTCTCACGTTTGCCCTCGGTGCAATTGTCACGATCATGGGTGTGCTCATTACGCAGGTCGATCTGAAAAGAAAGAGCACTTAATCTATCCAGCAGAACCCGGCGCCCAATTACAATTGGATTCGGCGGGACGCCGTCCGGGTTATTTCTCGTATTCTATTTTGTCGCCGACATTTATACCGTATTTCGCGCAAAACCCGCCGTTCACTTCGACGACATACTCTGCCGGTTTGCCCGACGTAATCGAAGCCTCGCTCAGCGGCGTTGCTTCAGGATAGATCGATACAATGATTCCCGATTTATCCGCGAAGACCATATCCAACGGGATGTACGTATTCTTCATCCAGAATATCAGCGGCTCCTGATCATCAAAGATAAACAACATGCCGTCATCCTCGGGCATATACCTTCTCCACATCAGGCCCTGGTCTCTTTTCGCATCGTTGTCCGCAATCTCGATCTGGATCATTTTTATCGTCGCGTTCGTGCCGTGTTTCACGAAGACGAGCTGGCCCTCATCTTTGAATGCCGGTCCGTCTGACAAGTTTGATCCGTTTGTGCTCTGCTGTGCGCCAGCAGAGACTGCGAAAGATAGACTCACGATCATTATGATCGACGAGAGTATTTGTCTGTGTCTCATTTCAAATTGGTCCGATGGCGTGTTGGATACTTCATCTCACTGATGCTGAATTTCCCGCTCAAAATTGAAGCGAATCTCGATACCTGTCGACCCAATCCATTCTCACAAAACTCAACAGGATCTGCCGACACTTCAAGATAGGAATTAGTGGATTTATTTGCGACTTCGGAAGAGATTAAGTCCTGGTTCAGAGCGGGACCGATACTGCTCAGATTGTGACCCCGAAAAGATGAGGGCTGCCCAAACCCACCGTTATGCGGGCAGCCCTGAGAAATTTATCCTTCCGTCGGTTTGTCCAACGCAACCTTCACGGCTGCCCGGCTTTTCGATTTCGACGCGCGCCGCCTTCGCTCTCTTATAATGACAGGCTGCTTCCTCAGAAACCTCTCATCGACTTCCGCCGGCTCTGCGACTCTCGATTGTCCCGTTACCTCGTCGTACTCGAAGACCTCGTACTTGTAATTTCGTACGACGTTCTTCTGGTCCTCGTGGTAAAGGACATATTGCGGAAGTATCGGTATTTTTCCGCCGCCGCCGGGGGCATCTATAACGAAATATGGAACCGCCAATCCGCTCGTGTGCCCGCGGAGTTTGTCCATGATTTCCAGGCCCGTTTTGATA
>JAJYGB010000025.1 GCA_021785235.1 Bacteroidota bacterium | reverse complement strand
CCTCGATGTTGAATCAAGAGGATCAACCGCCGGATAAATGCCAAGGTCGACGATCTGTCTGCTCAGAACAGTGGTCGCGTCGAGGTGACCGAACGTCGTGGCAGGGGCCGGATCCGTCAAGTCATCGGCCGGAACATATATCGCCTGGACTGAAGTTATGGAGCCGCGCTTTGTAGAAGTGATGCGCTCCTGGAGGGCTCCCATCTCTGTAGCGAGAGTGGGCTGATACCCCACGGCAGACGGCATGCGTCCAAGAAGTGCAGAGACTTCAGAGCCAGCCTGCGTAAACCTGAATATGTTATCGATGAAGAGAAGGACGTCTTTTCCTTCTGAGTCACGGAAGTATTCCGCCAGCGTCAGCGCGGTCAAAGCCACTCTCTGGCGCGCGCCCGGAGGTTCATTCATCTGACCGAACACCAGCGCCGTCTTCCCTATTACGCCTGACTCATTCATTTCAATCCAAAGGTCGTTGCCTTCACGAGTTCTCTCACCGACGCCTCCGAACACAGAGTATCCGCCATGCTGGGTCGCTATGTTGTGGATAAGCTCCTGTATGATAACAGTCTTGCCAACTCCGGCTCCTCCGAAAAGACCGGTCTTCCCGCCGCGAGAGTACGGCTCGAGTAAATCTATGACCTTAATGCCTGTCTCAAACATTTCTTTTTCGGTGCTGAGGTCCTCAAACTTCGGCGCAGGCCTATGTATAGGATACTCAGTCTTCGCATCAAGATTACCCTTGCCATCGATCGGCTTTCCGATGACATTAACCATTCTTCCAAGGACCCCGGGACCAACGGGTACCTTTATCGGGCTTCCTGTGTCCTGAACCGCCATTCCGCGCACCAATCCATCGGTCGAGTCCATCGCGACTGCCCTGACGGTATCCTCACCCAGGTGCTGCTGAACTTCGGCGACCAGGTTCTCATCTTGGCCATCAATGTTCTTTCTTGGAATGATCAACGCATTTAGAATTTCCGGGAGTTTCCCGTTCTCGAACGCGACATCGACCACAGGGCCGATCACCTGTACAATTTTTCCTTCGTTCATGGCACCTTGGATTTTTTTATGATTTTACAAATATAGAGCCGAAAGCACACATATTCAATTGAGAAAATTGGTGCCATCCCAGAGGCGAGTGTAGCCCGTGAATTTCTTTTCATGTCATTTTAATTGTCGTTTCACGAGTACGTGGCAATATTAGTTCTGCAAACAAGGAGATTAAAACAATGGCAGAAATGATTAAACGGAAACTAATATACGGAGCTGGAGCTCTTGGGGTCATAGCCGTGGTTTTCGTGCTGACGATGGGTCTTACTTTTGGTAAGGTGGGGGATACCCACAAGCCTGTCAAACTCGGCGCGGCCGCACCGCCTATATCTAGAGTCGCTCCATCGGTCGAAGATCTAAGCAACGCTTTCATAACGGTCGCGAAAGCCGTAACGCCCGCGGTGGTACAGATTCGCGTTACGTCAACTCCAAAGGCAGTCAACGTACCGAATGGAGGAAACGCACCTGGCAACATGTTCCGCTTCTTCTTCGGTCCCGATTTCCCATTCCACAGTTTCAACGTACCTCAAGCTAAGCCGGAGCCAGAAGAGGCGCTCGGCTCTGGAGTCATAGTGACCCCGAACGGCTACATAATTACCAACAATCATGTCGTCCGCGGAGCCGATCCGAACGGTATCAAGGTAACCCTTCTCGATCGTCGTACTTACCAGGCTAAGTTGATTGGCCGCGACCCGACTACCGACATAGCAGTTATCAAAATTGAAGGCGCGAATTTCCCTTACGTGTCGCTCGGCAATTCAGACAGCGTCCATGTCGGAGAATGGGTTGTCGCGATAGGTAATCCTTTCGGGCTCGACTACACCGTAACCCAGGGGATCATAAGCGCGCTCGGAAGGGACATAGGCATCATACGCAACAAGTATGGCATAGAAGACTTCATACAGACCGATGCCGTCATCAATCCGGGCAACAGCGGTGGTCCGCTTGTTGACCTGAGAGGCCGCGTGGTCGGAATTAACACGGCGATCGCCACCAACACCGGTAGTTACGAAGGATATGGTTTCGCTATTCCGATAAACATCGCCAAGGAAGTTGCGGAAGATATAATTCAACACGGAAGAGTTCTCCGCCCATATATCGGCGTCGAAATTTCCGATATAGACCAGACTACGGCCAAAGCGCTAGGTCTCAAAGAACCCGAAGGCGTACTTGTGCAATCGGTGGTTCATGGCTCACCTGCCGAGAAGGCAGGAATCAAGGGTGGAGATGTCATCCTGAAATTTGACGGCATGACCATACATCATGGCAACCAGTTGCAGGCGCTCGTCGCTTCCAAGTCGCCCGGTCAGAAGGCAACAGTCGAGATTTTTAGAAATGGTAAGACTGAAACTAAGAGCGTGATACTCGAAGAACGCAAAGGAGAGACCTTCGCCTCGATTTCCGGCAGCGGATCTAGCGGCTCGGCAGATTTAAGCTCCCTCGGGCTTTCTGTTCAGAACGCGAGCAAAGATTCGCTTAAGAAATACGACGCGAAGTACGGTGTCGTTGTGACGAACGTCCAGCCCACCAGCGAAGCATTCAATCGCGGCCTTCAACAGGGCGATCTTATCATCAGTGTCGATAACAAACCCATCAGGTCTTCCGCTGACTTGAAGGCGATCGTGAAGTCCAAGAAGCCTGGCGACGCCCTTCTTTTCCGCGTAAAGACTCCCGCTAAGGTCAGCGAATATCTTGCGCTGGAGATTCCTCCAAAGTCGTAAATAAGTTTGCTCCACTCCCCCAATAAGACGAGGGCGGTAAGGCGTAAGCCTGCCGCCCTCTCTTTTTTTTCGCTGCGCCTAAAACTCACCCCGCCCGCATGAACTTCATCTGGTTTGATATTCTTAAGCATGTGGAAGCTTCGCCTCTCCACCGTTCGCTCCATCACAGCCAAGCGAGACGCAATTTCTTGCTGTTGTTGCCGACACCCCGAACATAAAGTATAGACCGCAGTTACGGCTCCGCAGCAGGCATAACCAACCAGCCAAGAGCCGACACTATAGCAGAATGGAATATAGCCGCGTGATTGGCATAAAATGATTTGGTTGAGACTATCGTGGCGAGACGCAACAGGCGGCGATTACTCGCGCCGCGCGCTTAGTTTTTCCCCTGTTCGCGTGCAGCGACGTCATTACCCTTGTATTCCTCGCAAAGTCGACGCAGATAATCGAAAGAATACAACCCCGTGTTGTGCCCGTCCAGCCAGGTAAGCGCCAGCGCGTAATCCCCGACAACTTCGGCGCTCTTTAAATTATATTTACCCGGCGTCAGGACTTGAAGCGGACTCGGCTTGTATTCGTGCCAAAGGACGGACTCGCCAGCGCAGGATGCGCATGGACATTTGTCGCGCAGATATTTCACCTGAATAAGGAATTCCGCGCCATCATTCCATTTGATCAGGACTTCTTCGTCGTTTACCTTCTTGAATTTCGCCGGATACATACCCTCTCCAACCTCGAATTGATGAGGAGCCATCCGCTTATTCCGGATAACTCCTCAATTGAATGAATGTTATTAGGCCTTCTTACGCGTCAACGTCTTCAACTCAGCGATAACCTGTTCCGCATGAATCTTAGGGTCGACCTTCGGGTAAATCTTAACGATTT
>JAJYGB010000313.1 GCA_021785235.1 Bacteroidota bacterium | reverse complement strand
CCATGGCCGGACCCGGCCTCGGGAAGTCAGACAAAGGGGTCTTAAGCCCGACAATGTTGAAGGAAATCTTACGGTCGTTCACTCGCGTCTCAAGAACGAGCTCGTAAACGAAGTTCTGGAACTGCTCCGAAGTTCGGAACCAGAATGCAATTCCCGACTTCTTCGTGAGCTCGTCGCTGAACCGTTCAATCAGGAGTTTAAACTCGGCCGACGATTCAGCCTTGCGCAGTTTTGGGGGTTTCTTCTTTGCCATCCCGTGTCAAATATCGAAGTAGCTGATCTCTTCTTCTTTAAAGAATTGTGTTATCTCCGCGGCGTTCTTCGCCGTCAGAAGTTTCTTCCTGAATTCGTCCTTGTTCATCAAGCGGGAGATCCTGCTCAGCAGTTTGATGTGGGGGCCGACCATATTGTCTCTCCCTACAAGTAGAAAAAGGAGTCTTACCGGCTCCCCGTCGAGAGACTGAAAGTCGACCGGTTCACCGGTCACGGCGAAAGCCGCGACGATGTCTGTAACGGCGTCGGTTTTTCCGTGAGGGATGGCGAACCCCTTTCCTACGCCGGTAGACATGATCTTTTCCCGCTCGAAAATCGCTTCACGAACTTTATCGAGGTCCTTTATCTTCTTGGAATTTCTCAAAAGGTCGATGACCGAGTTGAGCACTTCCTCCTTCGTTTTTCCCGGCAATTTTGTCGACACAAATTCATCTTGAAGTATGTCGCTAATTTTCATCTGTAAGTATTCTTCCTTTCATTGTGAAGACTTTTGTTGGGAAGTCCTTGAAATGTCAAGTGTTACGCGGCGCTTCCCGCGGGCCTGCCGGTCGGAGATCTTCTGTCACAGATTCCCCGGTTTGCTCCCCTGAGCCCATTCGGAAAGCCAGAGATTGATCTTCGTTTCGAACTTTTCCACCATAGAACTGGCCTGTGCCTCGCTGGCCGACTCGGCGTTGATATGGAATAATGCCCGCTCCTTGTCGGGGAGGAGGTGAACCCACGTGCCGTCTTTATAGTGCACTTTAATGCCGTCGACAGTCTCGCGGTTTTCGTCCTTCGTCAGGTCGATCAGCCTGCGCATGATGCTTCCTTTTTCGCTCCACGGACAATCCACGTTCTTCTTTACCATCTTGAATTTCGGAACCATCTTGTCGAGGTCCTCGAACATCAACCCGGTCCTGGCGGTCATCTCGAGCAGCTTTGCAACCGAAAACATGGCGTCACTGGCGAAAAGGAAATGGGGGAAGATAAATCCGCCCTTTGTACCGCCGACAAAGTCGAAGCTTCCTTCGCAAGCCGCGTTCATCAACGCCTGGTGAGTGGCTTTCGTCCGGACTATCTCTATGCCGTGTTCTTGGCCGACCAAATCCACTTCTCTCGAAGCGGAGAAGGGGACTGCGATCCGCTTCGCCTGCGGATCCGCGGCAGCGAAGAGCTCGGTTACGAGCGAAAGAAGGCGATCTTCCTCGATAAACTCGCCCGCTTTGTTTACGACAAATATTTTCTCAGCACCTGCGTCGAACATGAAACCGAAATCGTAGTTGAGCGACTTCACAATGTCTCTGAGCTGCTGGAGGTCGATCTGTAACTGCCTCTGTGTCCGCGTCAGTCTCTTCGGGTCGAGGTAAGCATTGAGGGCGACGACGGTCGCATTCAGTGAGCCGAGGATTGTGGGAAAAAGGGTCGAAGCAACTCCGTTCGAGTAGTCGATAACTACGTTGAACTTCTTCTCTTTTATGGCTTCTATGTCGAGCGATTTGATGAAGTGCTCGCGGTAGCTCTCCACCGCCCGTTCGGGGAAGTAGATATCGCCGACCTGATCGTGGGTTGCACTCGAGAATTCCTCGCCGAAAAAGAGCCTTTCGACCGACCGGGCCTTGCTCGGGGCAAGGTCCCTGCCGTCGGAATCGAAGAAAATTATGTCTGTCAAATCTGGATCGAGCGGGCTCTTGCGGACATGTACCCCGCCCGCGGCCCGGCCGCTCCTGAGTTCGTGCCTGACGATGGGAACCGGCTCGCTTCTCAAATCGTACACGTTTGTGCCTGCCGACATGAAACCGACGATCAACGAGCGGTTGATCATTCTGCTGACAGTGTCCGAATCTCTGCTGCATACGACGTATTTCCCGGTGCCGAGGAGAGAGCCGAACGCCGCCCCGAGCTTCGCCGCGAACTCCGGGTTCATTTCGATGTTGGATGTCCCCGTCACCCTTGCGTCCGTAAATATGGCGGAGAGCCATTTGTCCTCCCACACGAGGCTTCTGGAAAGCGTCGCGCCTGCATCGACCACCTTCTTGGGCCAGAGCTTGACGTTCGGACGTATATATGCCCGCTTGCCGATTATACAATCATCGCTGATGAAAACATTCTCTTCGATTTGAACGCGCTCGCCGACAATCGTATTGCTCGCGATCACGTCCCCGGTTATCCTGGTATGGGCGCCTATAGTAACGTTGTCCCAGAGAATACTCCTGTTGATGCTGGAATCGGAATCCACCGACGTATTGTCGCCGATGATGGAATCGGTCAGCTCCAGGTTGTCACCCAGCCTGACGTTCTTGCCGATCACGACAGTACCCCTGGCTTTGAGTGTCGGGGGGATGACCGTCTCCATAGGAGCGATGATCCTCGCACCATTGTATCGGATCTCTCTCCCTTCTATAGCGACAGCGACCTTGTTGTCGAGGCAGTCGAGCTGGGCATCTATGTACTCGTTGAGGTTGCCGACGTCGCGCCAGTATCCTTCCGCGGAATATCCGTAGAGCCGCATCTTTTGCCTTAACATCAGCGGGAACAGGTCCTTGCTGAAATCATATTCCTCGCGGTATGGAACCGTTTCGATCACGTCAGGCTCGATCACATATATGCCGGTATTGACGGCATCGCTGAAAACCTCTCCCCACGTCGGCTTCTCGAGAAACCTCACGATCTTGCCGTCCTCTTCGGTGATCACAAGGCCGTACTGGAGAGGATCGTTTACGTGGGTGAGCACTAATGTCGCTTTGGACTTCCTGGCCTCGTGGTAGGCCAGCGCTTTCTTCAGGTCGAAGTCGGTGAGGACGTCGCCGCTGATGACGAGGATTCTCGATCCCTCGAGGAGTTCGTAAGCGTTTCGCACGCTGCCGGCGGTCCCGTAGTCGGAGTCCGCCTTCATGTACTTTAGCGATGCGCCGAACTGGCGGCCGTCCTGCAAAAAATTCTTGATTATGTTGGGATGATAGAAGACGAGAACGACAATATCTTTGATACCGTGCTTGACGAGGAGCCGGACGATGTGTTCGATCATGGGTTTATTCATAATCGGAACCATCGGCTTCGGTATTCTGCTCGTAAGAGGGCGGAGTCTGGTTCCGAATCCGCCGGCCATAATGACGGCTTTCAACGTTCTGTGTGAGGCGTTCATTGATTAAAAATTCGGTGAAATATAAACCCCATCAGAGGCAAAATCAAGGAAACGGCGGCGGGTTGATCCGGTAAGTCAAAGACTTTCCGAGGCTTGCGAAGCGATTTGCAAAACGTCCCGGAAACGGTTAACTTTTTCCAGCCTTTAATTCCATCCTGTGAGGTGGATAAGGACCTGCCAATAACGAATCACCTCACACATGGTCTGGCGAGCTCATCAGAAATATGATGATATGTCCTGTGTAATGAGGAAAAAG
>JAJYGB010000480.1 GCA_021785235.1 Bacteroidota bacterium | reverse complement strand
GGTGCAGGAGTTCCATCACGCCTATCATCGCATCGTCGTTGAATGTGATGTAGCGGCTGTAATCTTTCCTCAAAGGGTAATACTGGGGCCATCCGCCGTTGGTGTACTGCGCCCGTAAAATGAAATCAATTCCTCTGAGACAGGCTTCCCGGTACCGCTCATCTTTCGTCAAAGTATAGGCCTTCGCGAGATACTCGACCTGCGTGTGCGTCGTTCCGTTATCGAAAGACGTATTCACGGTGTTCCTCGCAGCGAGGACAGCTCTCTTCTGTGAGGGCATGAGGATGGCGAGCATATCGTAGTTCTTGGCCCAGCCGCCGTTGTTTTTCTGAAAAAGGAGAATGTTGTCTGCGATTTCCTTCACGTCATCGGGCGAGTAACGTTTTTGGTTTGAAAGCGGTTCTATGACATGGTCCTCATCCCGAATATCGTACCAGTGGTGCGCACTGTCGTAGAAGCCGGAGACATCGACAGTATTTCCTTTGTCGTTCTTTGTTAAATCCTGCGCGCGAATCGACGCCGTCACAAACGACAGGATAATTAAGCAGAAAAAGAGGCGAGACATCATGGCATGCCCTTCATTTAGTGCCGTACTTCTTTACGACGAGATACCTGAGCTCGGTATCACCGACGTTCCTGATGCCGTGTTCCGAATTCGGCGGACAATAGAGGCTTGTGTACGGACCAACGACTCTTGTCCGCCCGTCGAGATCGAACTCCGCTTTTCCCTGAAGCACGAAGAAGAACTCGTCTTCTGCGTGATGGTGCGGCGCATGTGTCGCCTCATGCGGCCGGACGACACTCAGCTTCAGCGTTTTCCCATCTGCAAACTTCCTGTCCGCAAACCAGTACTGGTACCCCGCCTTCGTCGATTCAACTCTTGCCGGTGTGAATTCATTTATACAGTTGACGATGTCGTACCGGCCCGTGTCCGCCGGTGCAGAGTTGTTTGCAGTCTTTACCGGTAAAGTGCCTGAGAACAAAAAAAGCCACATCGACGCAGCTGCGGATAAAAGAAACATCCTCTTCATGCATGCCCTCCGGATTTTTGTTACGGAGCTTCGAGTCCCGATTCGCCCGGCTACCTTAGCTGTCCAGGTCCATGTCGATCACCGGCACATCCCAGTGACCTTCTAAGATCTCAAACCGGCGCTGTTCATCTTTTTTATAGGCCGCCTGATCGGGAAAGAGTTCGCGCGCGAGCTTTTCCTCGCTGAAGCCGTCGTCTGTCGTTTGTATGTTTTTCCAGACGATTGTCACCCTGAAATCCCATCTCCCGTCTTCCGTCCCGTGAAGGCGGGGACGGGTCAGCGCGAGCTTCAGAATCCTTCCCATCTCCAGCTGTCTCTTCAGGAGGGGATGGTGATTCTTTTTGTACAGTCGGATGAATTCGTCGGCATGTCCCCACTGAGCCTTATAGTAGTACTCGACGGTGTAGGGCCTGTCCTTTCCCGCTTTATTTGTTTTCATGCTTTTAATAAATGTGATAAAGAAAGGACTAAAATCCAATTGCGGATAATGCCCTGATTCCAATCCGCATACCGAATCAAGGACTTCTCATGTCACTCAGAATGACCTGTGAGAATCCGTCATATCCGTTTTTTCCGTGTTCCATTCCCCGGTCACAAGAAAAGCCCCGCTTACGCGGGGCTCCCTCAAATCATGATCCCTGGAAGAGTCCTTTACTCGCCGATTTCAACCGCTACAAACCTCGATATATATGAATTCCCCTGCCTGGACAAAACTCTCAACATTACGGCGTCGCCCTTATTCTTGCTCTTCAATATATCCGACAAATCCTTCGCCGAACTCACCTTCTGATGGTCGACCTCGGTGATGATATCGTTCTCCAGCAGCGTCCGGTCTGCCGCCGGCCCGCCGGGAGTGATGCTCGCGACAAGCACGCCATGATCGACTCCCGCATCTTTCATCGTCTGCTCGTCGAGCGGCTTTACCGCTATACCGAGCTTCGCAATATTTGACTGACCCGACTCGTCGGGCTGCGCGCTCTCCGGCTGAGCTTGCTGGTCGCCGCTCGCCAGATCGCTCTGTGGCATTTCCGTCAACGTCACCTTTTTTTCGGACTTCTTTCCGTCCCGGAAGACAGTGAGCGTGACGACGTCGCCCGGTTTATGTTCCGCAATCAGGATCTGGATCTCGTTTGCAGCGTCGACTTCCTTGCCGTTGACCGCGAGGATGACGTCGCCCGCTTTGATTCCGGCCGCCTGTGCCGGGCTGTTCGGAAGGACTTCATTCACGAGGACTCCCTCCGGCTTCGGAAGACCGAGGGCGTGTGCATCGGTCTCATCGATTGCGGATTTGAGCTGCACGCCGAGCATGGGTCGACGAACCCTCCCGTATGCTATAATGTCTTCAGCGGTTTTCTTCACGAGGTTTATCGGGATGGCGAATCCATATCCTTCATTGTATCCGGTGCGCGTGGCAATCGCCGCGTTTATCCCGATGACCTGTCCGTGGATGTTGACAAGCGCGCCGCCGCTGTTGCCGGGATTTATCGCCGCGTCGGTCTGAATATAATTGCTGATCCCCCACCTGTCGGCCGGGACATCGGTGTGCCTGCCGAGCGCGCTGACTATTCCCGCAGTCACGGTGGACGTCAATCCGAGCGGATTGCCTATAGCGAGCACCCACTGCCCGACCTCGACACTGTCTGAATTGCCTATCGCCGCAATCGGCAGATTCCCGGCATTTATCTTTATCACCGCGACGTCCGTCGTCGGATCCATCCCGATCAGCCTGGCCGGAAACTCCCGCCTGTCGAAGAGCTTAACCTTGATACCGTTCTTGTCCGCATCTTGAACGACGTGGTTGTTGGTGATTATGTAACCGTCGTGCGTCACGATGACTCCCGACCCCATTCCTTTTTCGGGTTGAGGGTTCGGGATATTGAACTGGAAATTATGGAAAAACGGGATGTCCGGCATTTTCGATTTCGGTGTAGATGTGACGGTGACGCTTACTACCGTCGGCGTGACGGCCTTTGAAATCTCGATGAAAGCGTTTTGAGTCTCAAGCAGGTTTATATCGCCCGCCGGGACCGGAGCCGGTCCGCCAAGCTTGACGGTCTCACCCGAATATCCGAAAGTCTCACCCACTCCGTTGAAACTCATAACGAGCAGCGCCCCGAACACGACTCCGACCAGAACCAGAAGCGCCGCGCCAATCAACGTTCTCTTACGCATGTCTATTTCCTCCGACTCGTTTTTGTTGTTACTCATCGATAATCAGGATCCTGAGGAGATCGAATCCTAAGCATCAAAATTCAAATCCTGACCAAATTCAAAAGAAGAAAACACAAAATCCCAGACCCGCTCAAATGGCCAAACGCTGCTCTCACTGACTCCAGACATTTTGTATTTTACCTTTGTTGCTTTGAACATTTTCCAGAGTTTAGGATTTAGAGTTTTCTTTTCGGCCTCTTTGAGCCGCCTTCAATCGTTCTCAAATTGACGCCGCCATGAACTTCAACGATTTTATTTCCTTCAGCGTGCCGGCGTGTCTCTTAAGGTAAACGAAGGCGAAGTTAGCCAATTCGTTCCGAAGAGCCGGGTCCATATCGGCTCTTGCCGCCGCTGCCGGGCTCAGGCCGACGAAACTCCGCAGCGTCTTAAGGGCCGTACCGGAGAGTAGAAA
>JAJYGB010000145.1 GCA_021785235.1 Bacteroidota bacterium | reverse complement strand
AGTTCTTCCTGAAGAACCGTGCTGTCGCGGATATCAAGGAAGTGCCTCACTATGTCGTCGACGCGCTGGTTGCCACCGAGGACAAGAAATTTTATACCCACTGGGGAATCGATCCCATCCGAATCCTGAGCGCGCTGGCGGTCGATGTCATTCACATGAGGGTGAAAGAGGGTGCCAGCACCATTACGCAGCAGCT
The DNA here is from genome assembly GCA_021785235.1 of Bacteroidota bacterium. The sequence goes on along the minus strand of JAJYGB010000145.1, from coordinate 3,464 downwards.
CGCGAGAAACCTGTACCTCAACCAGGACGTCACTCTCACGAGAAAAATACGCGAGGCGATTACAGCCGTCCAGATCGAAAGAACATATACGAAACCGGAAATCCTTGCGATGTACCTGAATGACGTCTACTTCGGAAGAGGGGCTTACGGAATTGAATCTGCCGCCCAACTATATTTCGATGAATCTTCATCAGATCTTACTCTCCCGCAGGCTGCGCTTCTCATAGGCATGCTCAGGTCGCCGGGGCGATATGATCCTATAGCTCATCCCAATCGCGCCATCGCCATCAAAGATGTTGTACTCAGGAACATGTTCGAAGACGGAAAGCTTAGCGAAGAAGCCTATGATGCGGCCAAAAAAGCTCCTCTTAACGTAAAATACCACGGCCCTTCGACCGGACTTGCACCGAGTTTTGTGGAAATGGTCCGGCAGGATCTCGAAAGGAAAGCGGAAAAATACGGGTTCGACATATATAGGGATGGTTTGACCGTCTACACCACGCTGGATTCCAGGATGCAGGCGTACGCGGACAGCGCAGTGGACCAACATATCAAGGAATATCAGAAGATGTTCGATGGGAGGTGGGACTGGAGTAAGAACCAGACCACGCTTCTGACGGCGCTCGACAAAGCGATAAGAGATTTACCGGAATACAAGGACGCAACAACTGATTCGGACCGAAACGCCATTTACAAGAAGCTCCAGTCAGATCCTGCGTTTATTGATTCCGTGAAGAAAGCCGAACAGACCATACAGGTAGGATTCGTTTGCATCGATCCGAAAACGGGTTACATTAAGGCGATGGTCGGATCGTCGAACTACAAGCAATTTCGCTACGGCCTTAATCACGTGACGCAGATCGAGCGACAGCCCGGGTCGGCATTCAAGCCGTTCGTATATACTGTCGCCTTAGATAACGGCTATGCACCTTCTTTTAAGCTGTTAAACCAGCCGGTCACGATAGTCATGCCTGACGGGACGAGGTGGTCTCCAAGAAATGCGGACGGAGATTTTGGAGGGGAAGTCACACTGCGTACCGCTCTTAAGTATTCAATAAACGTTGTCGCGGTGCGGGCGATTCAGGAGATCGCGCCGGTCAACCAGGTTATCGACTATGCTCACCGCATGGGCATCAAAACTTATATTCCGCCTTTTGCCTCCATCGCGATGGGGACGAGCCTTGTCGTCCCGATCCAGCTCGCTTCGGCCTATGGGGTGTTCGCCAACGAGGGAATCCTGACTAAGCCTATTTCGATCCTGAGGATCGAGGACAAGAACGGGAACGTGATCGAAGAAAACCATACACAGTCAACCGAGGTACTCAGCAAGCAGACTGCGTACCTGATGACAGACATGCTCCGCGGAGTAATCAACGGGGGAACCGGCGCGAGGGTCAGGAACTATTTCTACCTCGATGCTGCAGGCAAGACCGGAACCACGAATGACTTCGGTGATGCCTGGTTCGAGGGATACACTCCTCAGCTTGTTGCGGGCGTTTGGGTCGGTTTCGACGATGATAGAATCCATTTCACCGATTGGGACGGCCAGGGCGGCAGGGCAGCGGCACCCATCTGGGGGATTTTTATGAGGGACGTTTACGATGACAAATCCATCGGCCTCCCCATCACTTCCTTTGTCCAGCCGGAGGGAGTGGTGACGGCGACGATCTGTGCCCAGACGGGTATGCTTGCGACGGAATTTTGCCCCGACAAGGTGACGGAGATTTTCAACTCAAAATATCTGCCGCAGGTATGCAACGTGCACACTTCACCGGCATCGGCCTCTTCTCAGAAGCCGAGCGGCAAAATAGGGTACTAGAAGTACGGGGGATAGTCTACCGGCGAGCGGGGACCCGGGCGTGCGGCTGAAACCTAAAAGATGCCTTTGTAAGCGCCGCCGTCGAATTGTATCGTCGAACCGGTCATGTAACTGTTCCTCTCCGAGCAGAGAAATGCCATGAGGTCGCCGAATTCTTCCGGTGTGCCGAGCCTTCCGACAGGTATCTCTTTGACGATGTTTCTCATCGCCTCCTCCTTCGTTATCCCGAGCCTCGCGGCTGTCTGTTCCATCAAATAGTCAATCCTTTTCGTGGAGACGTAGAACGGTGCGATGCTGTTGATGAGAACATTGTCGGGTGCCAAATCTCGCGAGATCGTCTTCGCGAGCCCAATTATTGACGCGCGGACCGAATTCGAAAGCAGTAGGTTATCGGCGGGTTGTTTTACGGTGAGTGACACAATGTTTACGATCCGTCCCCACTTCTGTTCGCGCATCGCCGGAACGGCTTTTCGTATAAGCCGCACGGTGCTCATGAGGTTGAGCTCAACCGCATCCGTCCATTGCTGATCGCTGAAATCGGCGAATCCTCCCGCCGGTGGTCCACCCGCGTTCGTAACAAGGATGTGGATGGTGCCGAATTTCTTCACGACCTCTTCGTACATGCGGTCGATGTCTTCCGGTCTGGTCACGTCAGCCTGAATTGTGAATGGCGTGTTGCCGGTAAGGCTTTTTATCTCGTCAGCCGCATCGTGGAGGTTTTGTTTGTGCCTTCCGTTAACCACTACATTAGCTCCTTCAGTCGCGAGAGCTATGGCGGTCGCTTTACCGAGTCCTTTTGTCGAGGCGGCCACAAGAGCCGTCTTTCCTTTTAATCCTAAATCCATCGCTGGCTCCTAATGCTTCGTGATTGCGTCGGTGATCCCAATTCTTATCATCATAACCGCGATTGCAGCGAGAAATAGAGAGGCCACTTTACTGAACACTCTCGAGCCTGCGGTCCCGAGCAGTCTGGTCGTGAAATCGCTGTAGCTGAAAACCATATAGACGATGAAAAGATTAGCGGCAAGCGCGAGAGTCGTGAGTATATATCCGTACGAAGTTACGAGTATTAATATGGTGGTGAGCGCGGCAGGTCCCATGATCAGCGGGATTCCAATCGGGACGACTCCAATAGAGCTGCCGGGATCCCTTCTTTGCATCTCGTGCGCAAAAAGCAAATCATTTACCGAAAGGACGAGAAGTATGATGCCGCCGCCGATTCTGAAATCGCTCAGCGTGATGCCGAGAAAAGTGAATATCCCTTTTCCCGCCACAATGAACAGGACGGACACTGCCAGCGCCGTCAAAGAGGCTTCTATGACGAGTGTTTTTCTCCCCGGTTTTTCCATCCCGGTTGTCAATGAGACGAAGATAGGAAGGACACCCAGGACATCGATTGCCACGAAGAGCGGAAGAAAGCAGAGAAAGAAATCGTTGACCACATTCATATGCGAAGATATTGGTGGGAAGGTAAAGTTGCAAGCGGGGAAGGCCGGTGAGGGGGATACATGGAGGAAGAAGACTGTCGACGCCTAAAGGGGAAAACGAAGAGGAAGCCCTGGTTAAACTGGGCTTCCTCTTGAGGCGTGGCTTAGTGTGTAGAATTGGGTGGCGGCGGTGTTTGCTGCATCATCGGCCCCATACC
>JAJYGB010000095.1 GCA_021785235.1 Bacteroidota bacterium | reverse complement strand
GTTGTTGCCTAGCATATCGCTGAATGCAAGTTCAGTCGCTCCCTGAAAACCGTAGAACGTGTTGAATCCCGCCCCGCCGGTAATTATGTCAGGTGAGAAGTCAATCTTGTACGGAAAAGGCAAAAAATTACCCGACGAATCGACTTCTCCTTTGAGCAGGAAAGGAGATACCTTGGGCTTGGTGGGCTCGTTCTCAGTATATGAAGAGAAGACCATACGATTAAAATTGTATGTTGAAGACACACCGTAAATAGAGGCGAGATTCCCCGAGACAGAACTCGTGTCGCTCTTTTCAGCGATCGCCTTGCGGGAGAAAAATTGCGAGACGTATTTGGTCGGCGCCAGCGGCCCCTTCAACTCGTGACTAAGTGGAAGATTCATCGTGAAGACATCATACCCGCCGTAGTTCAGCGACGTGAAGGCAATTTTCTGACCGTTCCTTGATATCGAAGGTTCATTTATGCCATACAGAGAATTGGTGAGCGGGACCACTTCCCCTGTCGCGAAGTCTTTGTAGTAAAGGTTATCTATGCCGTTCCTGCTGGATTCGAAAATCATTCCCTTGCCGTCGGACATCGGCAGCGGGTAAGTATTGTCCCCACCGTGTGCTACGGTGTTCGCCCGGTTGGGGAAATTGGAGTGAGTGATCCTTTGGATCTTGCCCGTGGCAACATCGATTGAAAAAATATCCAACGGGTTTCCTGCGGCCCAGTGCGCAAGCGTGAGGGGATTCCCCTTCTGGTAAAGACTGTCACCGCGGTCGGAAGCGAAGTAGATCGTCTTCCCATCCGGTGACCAGTGGGGCTGCTGGTCGGTGAAAATATCGTTGGTGAGATTGCGCAGCTCATGGGTCTTCAGGTTGTAGATATAGATATCCGACTCCAGCGGCTTGTACGCCGAGATGGCCAGTTCGTTTCCATTCGGAGAGAAATCGATCCCGTCTATGCCATCCAGACTGAGCCCCGGAAGTTCCTTAGTGATACCCGTCGCCGCGTTTATTAGAAAGATATCATCGTATTCGCCTGTCTTGGAAGCCACTGCAAGTTCCTTCCCATCCGGCGACCAGGCTATACCAGGAGTGAGAAGATGGAGCTCTTCGAAATTGGCAGACCTGCTCCCCTTTACAAGCGTGCGTATTGTCTCGCCCGTAACTGTTGAGGCAAGAACCACGTCGAAGTAACCGGTGCGGTCGGTTATGTATGCTATCTTGTCGCCGTTCGGAGAGATGACGGGGCTCGTATTGTAATCACTCTCATCCTTTCGGTGGTCAGTGACCCGTTCGGCAAAACTCGCGAGCGATTGCCTTTCTCCGACTTCGGGGAAATACTCCTTGCGGTTATATTTCTGCCAGGCATCAGATAACTCATCGACGTTGAGGCCGATCGCCCTTTCAAAACCTTTGTTGACGCTGTGGGTGGCCAGCACTGCGTTCACGACCTCCCCAACTTTCTCGTGACCGTATTTCTCGTCGATGTAATGCCACACAGACTCCCCGCCCCTATAACACAGATAACCTTCGAGGTAATTTATCGGCGGCATGTAGCCGTTTACCGTGGCATCTATGAGAAACTGATCGGAGTTCACCTCCCAGTGATTGAGAGACTGGTATTCAGCCATTCCTTCATTGAACCAGGTAGGTATCTGGAAGGTGATGTTGTGCTCTATTATAGATTGAACGGAACCTCCGTAGAACATCTCGTCGAATACCGCGTGCACCAGCTCATGGTGAATGACGTGCCTCATCAGGCCCAGGCTTCCCTCCCACGGGAGCACGACCCGGTTCTTGTAAAGTTCCGTTACGCCTCCCGTCCCCTCCTCCAAATACTCGGGTATGATATTGTTCTGTTGGAAATCGTTGTGGGAATTGAATATGGCTATATTGATTCTCTTGTTGATCTGATAATGGAAGCTTGCGCAGATCGAGGCGACGGAGCTCTCAGCCTCGACGGCCACAAACTGCGCGAGTTCGTATCCGCCCTTCGTGAAGTAAACATTGAAATGCGGTGATTCAATATATTCCCAATTAAAGTCGACATAATGGACTTTGTTCTTGCCGAAATCCTGCGCCGAAAGCGTGGACGCAAGCACAAGAAACATTACTGCATACAAAAGCTTTCTCATGGTAATCCTTCAGGTTAGACTTTTGAATCTCATTCTTCAGAACATCATACTGTCGTTGAACGGGCACAAAGCGATTGGCCGGGACGGGGAAAGGTCGTCACGTCCATCTTATCCGACAAACAAGCGTCATAGCCAGGATTGAACGGGACGAGTACAATACTCACGGCATCAGAAAGCCCGATTCCCGTGCAAAAAATCGTCAAATTCTCTTTGTTTCTGCGTTCCACTCCCCATCGAGCTCAGCAAAAAGACAAAAAGCATCACTAAATCTAACAGATGAACCTCAAAAACAGTTTCTACGGCATCAACAATTTTAGACGCATGAGAGCGAAAAGCGTAAAAAAAACGGGGAGGAGATTCCCCTCATTTCAATGTAATCTTCAGCGATTCGATCTTTCTTCCATCGGACTGCAAAACCTGGAACTGTACCCTGCCGATATTGAACACCTCTCCGCCGGACGGAATCCTGCCCAGATGCGAAGTAACCAGGCCGGCAACGGTGCTGAATTCGCCGTCCGGAAATTTTATACCGGTTGCGCTCTCCACTTCGGCGATTTCGGCGTTGCCTTGAAGTATGTACTGATTTGCACCGATAGATTTGACACGCTTCTGGCTGTCCCGTACGGCAACATCTCCCAGAAACAGTTCCATTACATCAGATGATGTCACCAACCCGGACGTCCCGCCGAATTCGTCGATAAGAATGGCAACGTAAACCTTCTCTGCTCTGAATTCGTCGAGCAGGTCGATCACGGATATACTCTCGGGCACGAAAAGCACGTCGCTCAGGAGCTCATCGACCCGTTCCACATCCCTGAATATGTCCTTGGCATAAACCACACCCACCACATTGTCTATGGTAGACTCATAGATTATGACTTTGGTCTTCCGGGTTTCTTCGAAGAGTTCACGGAGCTTAGTGATCTTCGTACCGACCTTTGCAGCGACAATCTCGGTTCTCGGGACAGCGATGTTGCGCACCGGGACGGCAGCGTTTGCAAGAAGCCTTCGGATCATATCGGATTCTATCTTGTCGAGGTAGCCGCTGCTCACCGTACTTCCAAGAAAACGGTATACGTCACGTCTCTGGAACATGAGCGACCGAGAGGAGAGTGAACGAAAGGCAACCCTCGCAATGAAACCGGAAACGCCGGCTGTTACGTTCACGAAGGGTTTGGTTACCACCGAGAAGGCCCTGACAAGCGGTAACAGTATCCTGGCAGTAGATTCGGGGCTCTCCACTGCCGCACTCTTGGGAATCATCTCACCCACGAGAAACCCAAGGACCGTCGTCACAACGATAACCGCAGGGAGATTAATCCCCAGCGAATCATGAAAGAAGATTTCCGCCACCGATGAAAACAGGGTGACGAAAAGGTTGCTCGCCACCACAACCGTAGCGAAAAAGATCTCGTTATTATGAAGGAAGTAAAGAATGGATCTTGATTGGATGCCCGGATGCAAATCCACGACGAGGGCAACTTTGTCTGCCGACACGAACGAGGTTTCCGCCGCGGCAAACAGCGCCATGAGTGCGAGTGTGACG
>JAJYGB010000207.1 GCA_021785235.1 Bacteroidota bacterium | reverse complement strand
ACGGAGGATCCTCGATACTGGCCGATTGGATGATGATCGGAATTCTTCTAAATTTCTATGCACACAGGAAGGAACATTAGAGCATGATTCTTACGGATAAGCGTATCCTGGAGGAAATAAATAAAGGCAGCATCGTCATCGAACCCTTCGACAGGAAATATCTCGGATCCAACTCCTATGACGTCCATCTCGCCGATACGCTTGCCATATATAAGGACGATATCCTCGACGCGAGGAAGCACAATGAACTCGAATATATCAGGATGCACGATCATGACGGTTTCCTCCTTCTTCCGGGACGGCTCTATCTCGGCGTGACGCAGGAATACACCGAGACTCACACTTTTGTGCCTTTCCTCGAAGGCAAGTCGAGCATCGGCAGACTCGGTATAGATATCCATTCCACAGCGGGCAAGGGCGACGTCGGATACTGTAATACCTGGACGCTGGAGATCAGCGTGAAGCAGCCGGTCAGGATTTACCCGGGCATGCCGATCGGACAGCTCATTTATTTCGAGATCAGCGGCGAAGTTCTCGTGCCTTACAACCGGAAGCGAACAGCAAAGTATAATAAGAGGACGAAGCGGCCGGTGGAGTCGATGATGTGGAAAAACTTCAACTCGAGACTTATCGGTTCGAAATGAGCTTCAAAAAACTCTCCGCTTCGATTGAGAAGCGGAACAGCAATCTCTGCATCGGGCTCGACCCGGCAGTGGAGAAGCTCCCCGAATTTCTTTCGGAGTACGAAGATTCGGTGCTGGAGTTCAACACAAGGATCATCGAAGCGACGCAGGATGTCGCTTGCGCATACAAGCTGAACACGGCTTTTTATGAGGCGCTCGGTGAAAAAGGATGGCTGACTTTCGGCGAGACCATCGCGCGCATTCCGGACGACGTGTACGTGATTGCAGACTGCAAGCGGAGCGACGTCGGCAACAGCGCCAAGCAGTACGCGCAGACTTTTTTCGATTACTTCGAGGTAGACGCAGCGACGGTCAATCCGTATATGGGCTACGATTCACTCGAGCCTTTCCTGAGCTACAAGGGGAAAGACGTTTTCGCGCTCGCTTTGACTTCAAACCGCGGGGCCCGGGATTTTCAGCTTCTCGAAATCGGTGGGAAGAGATTGTACGAGGTCGTGCTTGAAAAGCTTTGTGAGTGGAACACGAACGGGAACATCGGTGCTGTTGTTGGCGCGACTCAGGGAGACCATCTTGCGCGGATAAGGAAAAGCTACCCGCAAATCCCGCTGCTGGTTCCGGGCGTCGGTGCACAGGGAGGTTCGGTGGAAGAGGTCGCGGCCGCCGCCGCCGGCGAAGGAGCACCGGTAATCGTCAATGTCAGTCGTGATATCATATTTGCAGGATTCGACGAAAATTTCGCGGACAAAGTCAGGGAAAAAGCCTTTTATTACAACGCGCTGTTGAAAGGGTCATGAAGTATCTCCTAAAAAAGACTCTTAAGTGGATAGTATACCTTGCGGTAACCGTGCTCTTCTTCTCGCTGCCTGTCCTCATCGAACGCTGCGAAGATGCGAAGAATCTCAGCCGGATGGCGGATCTCGTCGAGTCGGAATCCTTCCTAACGACAGGGGAATTCTTCTTCGATTTTGATCCTGCGTCGGTGCAGAATGAAGTCGTCGGAGATTCCACTTCAGTGAGGGTCCTGACGAAGACAGACACGTGCCGGAAATCGGTGTATTTATATGTGAACGGCAAAAAACAGGATATGGTCGTGGTTTCGGATTCCACGCCTGCATACTTTCCTCGTGTCTATCTGATACCCGGACAGAACGAAATCGAGGCGGTTCTCCTGGAAGCGAGCGGTAGACCCATGGCTCTAAGAAAAATGAGGATCTTCTCACTTAAGAGGATGTAAGATGCATAAGCTCTCCGAGTTCCAGCTCAAGGAACTGTTCAAGAATCGGAAATTCGATTCGGAGCTGAAAAGTGTGTCGGGGAAGAAGATCGAAATCCTTCAGACGGGTGAAGTGAACTCCGATACCGGGCCGGATTTCAGGCACAGCCTCGTGAAGATAAACGGCATCACAATGCGCGGCGACATAGAGCTTCACCGTCAGAGTTCCGACTGGCACTCGCATAATCACTACAAGGACCGTAATTACAATTCGGTTGTCCTCCATGTCGTCACCGGCTGTGATGATGCACAGGAGTGCGTTACTCAGGCGGGTAGAAAAATAGAAACCCTTGAACTGTCGAAGTTTCTCTCCGGCGATGCTGAGGCTTTCCTGGCCCGCTTCGAGCCGGAGGAACGAATTGTCCCTCTGCGGTGCGCCGGCGATAACGATAAACTTCCTCTCCAAACCAAAACAGCGTATCTCCGGATGCTCGGCGAAAAGCGATTCATCCACAAGGTCAATAAGCTCGAGGAAAGGCTGAAGGATATAATCGATGAGAACCGACCGGTCGTGTTTGAGGCGAAGCAAAAATACTTCAAGGACTTCGCGGACCTTCAGATCCAGCACAGAAAGTACGACGAATCCGAGCTACAGACCGAAAGCTACTGGGACCAGCTTCTTTATGAGGGCATTATGGAGGGACTCGGTTACAGCAAGAACACTGCTCCGCTCAGGAAACTTGCACGCAACGTGTCCCTGGCATTTCTCCGTGAACATGCCTCCGGCGATGAGATGACGATCGAGGCGACTCTGCTGGGAGCAGCCGGCCTGATGCCTAATAGTACGCGGGGCTTCGACAACGAATCCGGAGAATACTGTTCAAAGCTGGAATCTGCATGGCTGAATGTGAGGAAGAAATATAAAAGGGAATACATCGATCAATCGGAGTGGCTGTTTTTCAAGCTTCGCCCGCAAAATTTTCCCACTGTTCGCATAGCCGGCGCAGCGATCCTGCTGGCAGGAAGGTTGATGAAACACCCGGCCGGTGAGCTAATCAGGTCGGCACTGGAGAAAGATGATCGCGGTTTTGTCGAGGCCTGGAGAGAAATCCTTATTGTCAACGCCCGGGGCTACTGGTCGAGACATTTTGTCTTCGGTGCGCCTGCGTCCACGGAAGTGAGGATGCTGATCGGAGCCGGCAGGGCTGAGGAATAATAATAAATATTGTATTGCCGCTGACTTACCTCAGGGGAAGATTTTTTCACGAGGCGGGCATGTCGGCCCGCGCTATGAGGATCTACGGGGACCATCCTCCCACCGCGGATAATGCGATAGTCCTCACCGTAAAAGAGGGCCTCTTCGGCGGCGACAATGTGTTCGGCAGAGTCGTGACCCAGCAGGGAGCGCTTCACCTGTACCGGGCGCTCTGTTCGGAAAAGCGCTGCGAAAGGTGCAGGATAGGTAAGTCTCTCTACGGCAAAACTGCCGCTTAACTCCTATTTCTTGTTGAGTTCCTGGAGAAGGTTCGCGGCAACCGTCTTCAGCGAATCGTCGTCTTCATCCCGCTTTGGAATCGTGGGGATCGCCGAAAGCTGCTCCTTCGCCTTCTCATCTTCGTCATCCTTCACGTATGCCTTTGCCAGGTCGAGGCGGAACATGACGAAGTTGGGATCGAGTGAAACGGCCTTCTGGAAGAACTTGATGGCATCGTCGAGATTTCCCCAGGCCAGCCCGAGCGGCCACCGGAACATTACCGGCTTATCGGCCAGCTTTGCATGGGTCCTGCCCAGAACATAATAGGCTATGGCGTTGT
>JAJYGB010000178.1 GCA_021785235.1 Bacteroidota bacterium | reverse complement strand
GTCCTTGATTGTTCAGCAAAGTCCCGTCGAGATCGGTCGCAATAAGTCTGATTTGTCTGAGTTTCCTGGTGAATTTCGGAGAAAGATTATCCATTACCGATTCGGTCGCTATGTATTGTTAAATGATTACGCAAATGCTATTAAAAATACAAGGTTCGAGCTTCATCTTCTACCGATTCCCGCTTGCGATCAAAAAAATCGTTCGCTGGAACATCACGCCTGCGTGCCGGAACAATTTCTGATTTAATTACAGGCCTCAATAGTTGCTTAGGCGTGCAGTTACGCCTGCGTGCGCAGGGCACAAAGGGCTACTTTGCATTTTCTTGCAGTCGATGGTAAATTTAAAGCGTTTTTTGAAGGAGACTATGAGTAAGATTAAGAAGATTGGTGTTTTTACGAGCGGTGGCGATGCTCCTGGAATGAACGCGGCTTTGAGAGCGATAGTGAGAACTGCGGTTTATCACAATATTGAAATAGTCGGCATTCAACACGGTTATAACGGGATGATTAAGGGTGATTTCACCCCGATGGGTCCTCGTTCGGTGTCTAATATCATTCAACGTGGCGGAACTTTTCTCAAGACGGCCCGCTCGGCTGAGTTCATGACACGCGAGGGACGTGCAAAAGCAGCTGCCAACCTGAGTGCACAGGGTATCGACGGACTCGTTGCCATCGGAGGGAACGGGACCTTTCAAGGCGCCACTCTTTTGTACGAAGAGCACACGATACCGACAGTCGGTGTGCCGGGAACTATCGACAACGATTTATACGGCACCGATTACACCGTAGGTTACGACACGGCCATAAACACGGCGGTCGAAGCTATCGACAAGATTCGCGATACCGCCGACGCGCACGACAGGGTCTTTTACGTTGAGGTTATGGGACGAGATGCCGGTTTCATAGCCCTGGACGTCGGTATTGCCGGCGGCGCAGAATATATCGCAATCCCAGAGATCGAAGAGAATTTCGAGGCGATCCGCCAAAAGCTCACCATGGGCGGAAGGCAGAGAAGCAGCATCGTTGTCATCGCGGAAGGATGTTTCAACGGCGGCGCCGTAGACCTCGCGAGAAGAATGAGCGAGTTTGTCCACCTGCATTACCGCGTAACTGTTCTCGGACACATTCAGCGCGGCGGAAGCCCGACGGCGCGCGACAGGGTGCTGGCGGCGAAGCTGGGCTCGGCTGCCGTCGGTGGACTCTTGCACGGCGAGGTGAACGTGATGGCAGGCGAGGTAAACAACAAGGTCGCCTTCACTCCGATGCGCGACACCTGGGAAAAGAAGAAGGCCATAGACGGCAGCCTTGTTGAATTGTCACAGATACTTTCCATCTGAAGGGAAACCCTGGGCGGACCGTGTCTGGCCGAGGGTGTAAACAAGTGGAGCGATTTATTGACTGACATTGCGAAGAAATTTCTTATGCCGGCCGTGCTTTCAGCAGGCTTGCTCTTTTCCGCTCAGGGCTGCAGCTTCACGCAGCTGACGATCGGGGCTACAAGCGGCATCATCGACGGCGGTTTCAAAGCTATCAACAGAGAAACAGACCTGCAAATTGCTGCGCAGGCAATCCCGGCGGATTTGAAGCTTCTCGACGGCCTGATCATCGAAGCGCCGCATAATGAGAAGCTTCTCCTTCTCGGAGCACAGGGATACACAAGCTATGCCCTCGGGTTTGTGGAGGACTCCTCGAAGGAACGCGCCAACCTGTTTTATCTCCGGGCCCGCGATTACGGCCTCAGGATACTCTTCGAGAACGAGGACTTCAAGAAATATTTCAATGGCGACCTCGCGGATTTCCAAAAGGCTCTCGCCGAGTTCGGCGAAAGCGACGTCCCGGCGATTTTCTGGACTGCGAATGCATGGGGGAACTATGTGAACCTCAACCGTGATAACGTCGACGCACTGGCTCAGCTTCCGAAGGTCGAGGCGATGATGAAGTTCGTCCTGAAGTACGATCAATCCTATTTTTACGGAGGTGCGCACCTGTTCTTCGGAACGATTCTCGGAAGCCTTCCGGCAATGTTCGGAGGCGACACCACCACTGCCAGAGAACATTTTGAAAAGGCTATTCAGATAGCCGACGGCAAGTTCCTCATGGCATACTTCTATTACGCCAGGTCGTACGCCGTCATGACTCAGAACAGACAGCTCTTCGAGTCTCTCCTCAACAAAGTGATCGAAGCACCGGAGAACCTCCTCCCCGACGAGAATCTTGCGAACGAGATTGCAAAAGTGAAAGCAAGGGAACTCTTGAAACAAGAAAGCGACTATTTCTGAAAGGTTTGACATGACGAAGATTTCAAGAATGACATTTATTCTCTTCTCATTTCTATTGATGTACGGATCGTCCATTAAGGCCCAGCAGTACACTATCAAGTTCGCTACTGTTGCACCCGAGGGAAGCACGTGGATGAATGTGATGAAAGAGTACGACGCCGCTGTACGCAGGGAAAGCGGCGGGAGGCTCGGGTTCAAGTTCTACGCCGGTGGAATTGCGGGCGACGAGAAAGACGTGCTCAGGAAAATCAGGATCGGGCAGTACCAGGCTGCCGGTTTTACGGGCGTCGGAATGGGTGAGATCGCCCCGGAAGAGCGTATTCTCGACACGCCGTTTCTATTTCACGATACATCCGAGATTAATTACATCTATGACAAATTCACTCCTCAGTTCAGCCAGGCATTCGAGCAGGGCGGCTTTGTTTTCCTCGGATGGGCGGAAGTTGGGTTTGTCTATGTCTTCACGCAGAGGCCCATCTATTCCGTTCAGGACATGAAAGACGTGAAAGCGTGGATGTGGGAAGGCGATCCGATAGCTGAGGTCTCCTTCAAGGTTCTGCATCTCGCTCCCATCCCGCTGTCGGTGATGGACGTGAACTCCGCGCTTCAGACCGGAATGATCAACTGCGTATACTCGCCTCCGCTCGCGGTGATCGCGCTTCAATGGTTCACGAAGGTAAAATATATGCTGGACGTCCCGCTTGCCAATTCGTCAGGTGCCGCGTTGATCTCAAAGAGATACTTCGACACGCTGCCGCCCGACCTGCAGCAGATACTCCTGAAGAACGGCCAGATCTATATGAAGAAGCTTACCGAGCTCAGCCGTTTGGACAACATAAAAGCCATAAAGACAATGCAACAGCAAGGCATAACGATTACGCATCCGCGTTCGAAGAGCGAGCTTGCTTACTATTACCAGACCGGAGAGGAAGCGCGGCAGATGCTGGTTGGCAAACTGTACTCGGCCGATCTGCTGCACCAGATCGAATCGGCACTGGCAGAGTATCGCAGGGAGCATCCCGGAAAGTGAACGTCCTTCGAAAAATAGAGAGCGTGCTGGGATTCATCGAAAACCTGGTTCTCGTGGTGTTCCTGACCGTTACGGTGGGGATGGCTTTTTTGCAGGTAATACTTCGGGAGTTCTGGTCGACCGGAATTATCTGGGCCGACGTGTTTCTCAGGCATCTGGTTCTGTGGATAGGGTTCTTCGGCGCTGCGCTGGCGGCGAAGGAATCGCGGCATTTTTCTATCAACATCATAACGAAAAGGATGCCGGCCATGCTGCAGAGGATTGTACAGGTATTCCTTCATGTGACTGCCGCAGTCGTCTGCTATTTCCTGTACAGCGCCGGGATGTCCTTCGTCGCCGACGAGATCAAGTACAATAATCAGC
>JAJYGB010000132.1 GCA_021785235.1 Bacteroidota bacterium | reverse complement strand
CTGAAATCGGTGCCGATCTTGTCGACTTCATCGAGCATGAATACAGGGTTGTTCGAACCCGCCTTCTTGATACCCTGGATGATCCTTCCCGGGAGCGCGCCGATGTACGTGCGCCGGTGACCTCGAATTTCAGCTTCGTCGTGCACGCCGCCGAGAGACATGCGCACGAATTTCCGGCCGAGAGCTTTTGCTATCGATTTCCCGAGACTCGTTTTTCCGACGCCCGGAGGACCGACGAAACAGAGTATCGGACCGCGCATATCGTCTTTCAGCTTCCTTACAGCGAGGTACTCAAGAATTCTCTTCTTCACTTTATCGAGACCGTAATGATCCTTCTCCAAAGACTTCTCCGCGGCCTTTATATTGAGATTGTCTTCGGTTGAAGTGCCCCATGGAATGTCGAGGATCCAATCGAGATAAGTCCTGGAGACCGTATATTCAGCGCTCGAAGGATGCATTCTCTGCAGCCTGTCGAGCTCCTTGGTCGCCGTATTCTTTACTTCCTCGGGATAATTCCCTTCCTCTATCTTCTTCCTAAGCTCGTTGACCTCGACGTTATCCTCGTCTTCGCCGAGTTCGTGCTTTATGGCCTTCATCTGCTCGCGAAGGAAGTAATCACGCTGGCTCTTGTTGATTTCGTCCTGCACCTCGGTCTGAATCTTGTTTCCGAGTTCGAGACGCTGGACTAGCTTGGTCAAATGCAGGTTGGATTTCTTCAGCCTTTCCTGGATATCGAGCTCCTCCAGAACTTCCTGCTTCTCCTTCACAGGAATATTGATCAGCCACATTGCCATGTCAGCCACATTTCCCGGATCCTCGGTATTAAGGATCAGTCCAAGGTGTTCCGGGGTAAGGTCGGGCGCCAGGTCGACCGCTTTGCGAAATCCATTCTTTATCGTGGCGATCAGCGCTTCGGTCTCTATACCCTCTGCTTTTTTATCCTCGATTCGCTGCACAAAACCTTTGAGGTAGGGCTCCTGTTGAACGAGGTTAAATATCTCCGCCCTATACAACCCTTGCACGAAAACGCTCTTCGACCCGTCGGGTAAATTGTAGACTTTAAGTATCCTCGCTACCGTGCCGATCTTGTAAATGTCCTCGGGATTCGGGCGTTCGGTATTCGCGTCTTTCTGGGCGACGATCATAACAGGGAGATCATCCCTGAAGGATTCATCGACCAACTGTATTGTGCTTTTCCTCCCCACCGAAAGCGGCATCATTTGCCGCGGATAGAACACCGAGTTTCTTAACGGCATTATCGGGAGTATTTCCTGGTTGTAGAGCTTTCCGGGCTCTTCCATAACTATTTGCTCATCCTTTTCGAAATCTTTTTCATTCATATTATTAATTCTCCTGGTTAGAGCCCTTCGCTTTCA
Organism: Bacteroidota bacterium; assembly: GCA_021785235.1. The sequence continues at coordinate 2,306 of JAJYGB010000132.1, read as the reverse complement.
TGAAAGTCTCATCACGATCTCAAGTAATTCTTCCCTCTGTTTAAGCATTTCTGACGCGACCGACCCCAACAACATTGCGACACTCGCGTCACGAATACTATTCTTCTGATGGAGAATGATCTCGCTTCTCGACGAGTGCGCCTCCATATCTCCGACCAGACGCTTGATGCTTTGTCTGAAGCCGACGTCTTCTCTGTTCTCGGCAGTGGCCTGGGGAACCGTGCCGCCGAGTCGCGCGATCGCGCCTCTAATCAGTTCAGCCTCAGCCCTTACGCCATCGGCAACATTCTTCAATCGGTTCAACAGGAAAGGATATGGAATCCATTTGGAATGCGATGACAGGTTAGCGGCGATCTTCATTGTCGCCGAATAGTCTTCGCTTAAGAAGCTCAATATCATCTCGTGTTCTTTTCTATCCGCGTGTGACGCGGAAAGGCTGTCGAGGAACGCCAACCTGTGATGACTTTTTTCCGCCACATTTTGCTGCAACATTGTTCCTCCCTTATAAGAATATAGTGAGGCTCCCGGTACCGGGAGCCTCATAATTGAATCCCATTTAAGAGACCCTGACTTCGATCTCTTTTGGTTTTGCCTCTTCTGCTTTCGGCAAGGTTACCGTCAATACGCCGTCTTTGAAAGAAGCATCGATCTTGTCGCTCTTCACGGTCAAGGGAAGAGAGAAAGCCCTCTCGAACATTCCGAATGAACGCTCGATGCGATGGACGTTCACGTCCTTCTCCTCTTTCTCTTCCTTCTTCTCACCCTTTATGGTGAGAACATTATCGTGGAGCGTGATCTTCACGTCGCTTTTGCTAACGCCGGGAAGCTCTGCCTTGATGACATAAGCGTCCTTGCTCTCGCTGACATCGACGCGCGGAGCCCACTGAGCTACGACCATATTATCTGTGTCGTACTCCGGAAGCAGGCCGTCAAATACGCGCCCGATTTCTCTCTGCATGTTTACCAGGTCTCTGAACGGAGACCAGCTTGAAAATTCACGTTCGGGTTTCCATCTTGAAATCGCCATTTTATCATCCTCCTTTTTGTTTTCACTTCTGCTATAGATCAAGCTGCGTGCCAACAGAAAAGGCCTCCAAAAATGCCGGGAAGAGAAGTCTTTTAAGAATTCGAAAATCGATAGAGACAATTATTTCAAAAGAAGCGACATAACAAGAATAAATTCTGCCTTGGATTAGCCATTTTGTCAAAGACTCGCCCGTCGGAACAAGCTGTGGCCGTCAATCAGTTCAGTCAAATTCTTGCTCACGCGAAAAGTAGATCGAGAACGATATTAATAAAAGACATGCGCGCGATTCGGGACTCCGCTCCTGCTTCATCAGGCATACGAAATAGGATTCAGCCGAGCGTCTCCTTGTAAAGCTGTTCGATCATCCGCATGTCAGACTCATCGATATTGAAATCGCTCCGAACATTTTCTTCAACCTGGCGGTCGTTCCTTGCGCCCACTATCGAGGAAGTGATCGCGGGGTTCATGTTCACCCAGGCGATGGCAAGATTCCCAACAGACTTCCCGTACTTCGCCGCGATCGGACGAAGCTTATCCACCAGCGAAAGTTCTTTAGAAAGGAGCGGCTCCTGGAACTTCTTCTCGCGCCTTCGCCAATCATCTTCCGCAAGTCGGTTCGCGTCAAATTTTCCCGTCAGGAGACCCGACATCATCGGGCTGTAGGCGACGACGCCAATACCCTCCTGATAGCAATAAGGAAGGATTTCAGACTCGACTTCCCGCGTGACGAGGTTGTAAGGCGGCTGCAGAGACTGCACAGGCGCAATTACCGAGCATCGCTTGAGAAGCGGCACATCGAAGTTACACACCCCGATATACCTAACCTTCCCTTCCTTCTTTAGTTCCGTCATCACCTGCCATGATTCCTCGACGGGAGTTTCCGGGTCTGGCCAGTGAAACTGATAGAGATCGATGTAATCAGTCTTCAGTCTTCTCAGACTGCTTTCAATTTCTTTCCTTATGCTCTCCGGCCCGAGGTGAATTTTCACGTTGCGGCGGCTGTCCCAAACCATGCCGCACTTGGTCGCGAGAAACACACCGCCCCGAACACCCGCGAGCGCCTTCCCGACAACTTCTTCCGAATGGCCGAGTCCATATACCGCGGCAGTGTCAATCCAGTTGATGCCGAGATCGAGCGCCTTCCTGATCGCACCGGCAGACTCTTCGTCGTTCACCGCCCCCCAGCCGTAAAGCCACGGTCCACCAATGGCCCATGCGCCGAAACCTACTACGGTCAGCTCAGGACCTCCCTTGCCTAAATTTCTTTTTTTCATTCTCA
>JAJYGB010000077.1 GCA_021785235.1 Bacteroidota bacterium | reverse complement strand
CTCAGAAGCTCAAAATAGCTAGATTAGAGGAAGGCGATTTTTGAAAACTCGGTGAAAAGAAAAAATGATTGGCATCAAAAGAAGATTAGCTGTCAGGTACGCGGCTAACCGCTCGAGGCACATTAAGAAGGCAATAACTTTTAACGATGCAATCAAGTCGTCAGAGACGGCGATTTTCCTGATGCCCCGTATGAGCATGGAGTTCTATCTTGCGAAATCGGTCGTGGAATCCCTGATGCGCTACTTCCGGAGGGTCGTCCTGGTGGTTGCCGAGAATATGCGTGAACTCGCGACCTACAGGAGCGAATTGATAGTGGTTTCCAGGGACGACGAGAGCTGGCTTAAACTCCCGTCGCACGAGATCGTGTCCCGGCTCAAGCATGACAAGTACGACATAGCTTTCGATCTGAATTTCTCCGACGATGTATTTATGTCTTATCTCTGCCGGAAATCCGACGCGAAGGTCTGCGCCGGATTTTCAAAAACAAACGGCGACCATTTTTATGATCTCCAGATAACAATCCCGCGAAACGGCGATATGAAAAAGGCCTACGAGAGCCTAACTAACACAATAAAAATGTTCAAGGAAAAATGAAGAAGAAAGCATTCGAAACCGAGAGTCTCAAAGGGCGCACTCTCCTCAGGCTGAACTTCGAGAAACTGGACACCCAGGTGTCTCCGCAGCTCAAGGCGGAGTTCCTGGTTATCTGCAGAGCTCCGATCAAGAAGCTCGTTGTGGATATGAGTTCCGTGAAGTCGTGCGATTCATCCGGCCTGAGTGCCCTGCTCGTCGCGGAGAGGATGATGCGCGAATTGAAGGGTGAGATCCACCTCGTGGTTCCAAACCCCGATGTCCGCAACCTTTTCAGGATCACACAGCTCGAAAAGGTCTTCACTATTCACGCCGCCCTGGAGGGGGTAAACTGAAGCGAACGATAAGCACCATCAGGAGTTGATATGGGTTTCACGGCTATCGATTACATAATAGTGTTCGTGTACCTCCTGGGGGTTACCGCGTTCGGTGTGATGATCGGCGGAAAACAGAAGAACGCCGCGGACTATTTTGTCGGGGGAAGAAATATGCCGTGGCTTGTGGTCTCGTTCGCCGTCGTCGCCACGGAGACCAGCGCGATAACTTTCATTTCCATCCCTGGGCTGGCATACCTGACTAACCTGAATTTTCTGCAGATCGCGATAGGTTATATCGTCGGAAGGATCGCGATCGCCATCCTCTTCCTGCCGTCTTATTATCGCGGCGAACTGGTTACGGCATACGAGTTTTTGAAAACGCGTTTCGGTGACAAGACGAGGAATTATGCGTCGGTTGTATTCCTCGTGACGAGAACGCTCGCAACGGGGGTCAGGCTCTTTACCACCGCGATCCCTCTCGCAATCATCTTCAAAGGCTACCAGATTTTCAGCGGGTACTCGAACACGTCCGTTTATGCCATTGCCATAGTTGTCATAACAATTTTTACTTTTGTCTACACTTACACCGGCGGTATCAGGGCAGTCATCTGGACGGATGTCGTGCAGATGTTTGTCTATATCGGCGGCGCGTCGCTGGCTCTGTATATAATGTTGTCGCATCTTCCGCACGGGTGGGGTACGGTCGAGGCGATGGCAGCGGCACAGGCGAAGTTCCAGTTCATCCATTTCGGGTTCAGCGGCGGCCTCGCGCATTTCTTCACGGTGAAATATACCTTCGCGGCAAGCGTTCTCGGCGGAGCGTTCCTCTCAATGGCTTCACACGGCACCGACCAGCTTATCGTCCAGCGCCTCCTGGCGACGAACTCACTTAAGAGCAGTCAGAAGGCGGTTATCGCGAGCGGATTCTTCGTTGCCATCCAGTTCCTCTTCTTCCTCCTGATAGGAGTCGCGCTTTACGCTTTCTACAAAGCAGCCCCGTTCACGGACGGAGACCAGATCTTCCCGAAGTTCATCGTTGAACAGCTCCCGAGCGGGATCAGCGGGATTATCGTCGCCGGACTCTTCGCGAGCGCGATGGGATCGCTCAGTGGGTCGATAAACTCGCTCGCCTCGTCGACTCTTGTCGACCTGTATAGGCCTTATTTTGGCAGGAACAACAGCGATGAGAAGGACCTCAAGCTTTCGAAATTGTTCAGCGTGATCTGGACAGTCATCCTCGTGGCAACGGCGTTCATATTCATACATTCGAACGAATCGGTCATCGAGATCGCGCTTTCCATAGCGTCGGTCACGTACGGCGGATTGCTCGGGACTTTTCTGCTGGGCGTGCTTTTCAAGAAGACCCGGCAACCCGACGCCATTGCCGGCTTCACCGCAGGGCTGCTGGTGCTGATCTATGTTTTCTTCTTCACGCCCATAGCCTGGACATGGTACACGATGATCGGCTCGCTGACGACCATCGCTGTGGGACTAATCTCCTCAGGCATTCACGCGTCCGGATTAGGAAATGCAAAAGTCTAGAATCTAAACTCTAAACAAAGTTCAAGACTCAAAACGGTTAATGACAAAAGCGGGTGACTCATTGATTCTGTTCTTATCATTTTGAATTTGTTTAGGATTTTGGGCTTAGAGTTTAAGATTTCTTTTCCCCCTGAGCTCAATCCAGTTGAATCCGATCGTTCTCTCCTCTCCCATTTCCGCGGTTAATCTTTGAATTGTGCTCGGTTTTATAGGAAAGTAGTTGTATAATAATTATATGACCCGTCGGTTCGGACAATATGTGGAACACCCTCGCCCCGAAACAGAAGGGGGGAGGCTCTTCTGAGTATATCCGATCATCTGCAATCGGGTCTCCTGAGAGTAACCGGACTGTTTATCCGCCTCTTTCCGCTGCGAAGAGTGCAAAAGATGGCTGCCGCTATCGGGCGATTCGCATACAGGCATATGAGGATTCGCAGCAAAGTGGCGCTCACCAACCTGAAGTTGTGCTTTCCTGAAAAGGGAAACGCCGAGCTGGAGAACTTACTCGAGGGCGCCTACATAAACATTGCCACCGTGCTATTCGAGTTTCTCTATTTCCCCAAATTCACTCCTGAAAACCTGAAGGACTTCGTGGAATTCACCGCGGACTCGCGCGCGCTTATAGAATCCGGCTTCAGCAAGGGGAGAGGGCTGGTCATGATGAGCGGCCACTTCTCAAACTGGGAACTGATCGCTCTTGCGATCGGCGCGTCATTTCCCGGCAAGATACAGATAATAGTGCACCCTTTTCACAACAAGGCCGTGGACAGGATCGCCGACAGTTACAGGAGGCATCTGGGCAATTTAACCGTCCCAATGGCGAACTCCATCCGTGCGGCGCTGACCTGGCTGAAATCGAACGGCATCGTCGCTCTCCTAGCGGACCAGAGCGCCGCGAAGGAAAGTGCGCCGGCAAGATTTTTTGGCATTGAAGTTCCGACGTTCCAGGGACCCTCCTCTTTCGCGCTCAGGACACGTGCGGAGATGCTGGCCGGTTTTCTAATAAGAAGGGAAAACGGCACTTATCTTGTCGATCTCAGGAGGATCGAGTATTCGGACCTTAAGGACGAATCCGAGGGGAGTGTCAGGGAGCTAACGCAGCGTCATGTCGCCATGCTCGAAGATGTCATACGAAAACATCCAACCGACTGGTTGTGGTTCCACCGGAGGTTCAAGCATACTTCGGAATATCAGAAGGCCATTGAGGAGACTGGCGCTTGAAGCGGGGCCTC